>DASXPS010000090.1 GCA_036493475.1 Sporichthyaceae bacterium
AGCACGGCGGCCGCGGTGATCGGCACGGCTGCGGCGAGCCTGCTGTGCGCGGTGGTTTACCTGGCCGGATTGGCCATCGGGGACCGCCGGATGCTCACCTACCTGACCCGGCGGCGTCCCGGACGGATCGACCCCGCATGAGCCCCGTGGAGCAGCGAGGCGGTGCACCAATGAGCGATCCGCGGCCGCTGCTGGTGGTCGGCCCCAGCACCGGCGGCATCGGACGGCACGTCAGGTCGCTCGTGGCGGGTTGCCGAGAGGCCGGCGTGCCGGTGGCCGTGGTCGGCCCGCCGGACGGCGAGGAGTTGTTCGGCTTCACCGCGTTGGGTGCGACCTTCACCCGGCTGCAGCTCAGCGACCGAATCGACGCCCGTGCACTGTGGAGGGCGGCACGCACCGTGGCGGCAGCACGGGACCGACACCGGGCCACCGTGGTGCACGCCCACGGCATGCAGGCGGGCGCCGTCGCCGCCCTGGGTAACCGCACCGGCCGTCGGGCCCCCCTGGTAGTCAGTTGGCACAACGCCCCGCTCGGCACCGGCATTCGCCGGGCTGCCTGGTTCGCCCGCGCGGTGCCCGTGGCACGCAGCGCCGACGTGCTGCTCGGCGCGTCGGCCGATTTGGTGGCGCTGGCCCGGCGCGCCGGTGCCCGAGACGCCAGACCCGGGGCCGTCGCCGCCCCGCCGCTACCCGCCGTGCTGCCGGCCCGCGCCGAGGCCCGCGCGGCGTTGGGCGTGCTGGACCGGCCCTTCGTGCTGACCGTTGGTCGACTCGCGCCACAGAAGGACTACCCGACACTGCTCACCGCCGCCGCGTCCTGGCAGCAACGACACCCCGTGCCACTGCTCGGCATCGTCGGCTCCGGGCCCTTGGAGCCGGAACTGCGCCGGCTGATCACCGCGCAGCAGCTGCCGGTGGCTCTGCTCGGCCCGCTCGACGACATCGCCACCCCGTTGGCCGCGGCCGACGTGGCGGTGATCTCCAGCGTCTGGGAGGCGCGGTCATTGTTCGCCCAGGAGGCGCTGCACGCCGGCGTGCCCCTGGTGGCCACCGAGGTCGGCGGCATTCCGGAGACCGTCGGCGAGGCCGCGGTGTTGGTCCCGCCCCGCGACCCCGCGGCGCTCGCCGCCGCGGTCACCCGGCTGCTCGACGATCCCGAACTGGGCGTCCGGCTCGCCGCGGCGGGTCGCGCCCGGGCCGCCGGCTGGCCGGACGAGGCGGCGGTCCAGGCCGACACGCTCGCCCTGTACCGCTCACTGTCCCGCCGGACATAAGATTGAACCCCGTGGGACTCCCGGCGGCTCACCGCCGGCCTGACGCCACGGAGAGCCTCCCTTGGCCACGCCGCACATCACCAAGCACCTGTTCGTCACCGGCGGGGTCGCCTCGTCGCTGGGCAAGGGACTGACCGCCTCCAGCTTGGGCAATCTGCTGACCGCGCGCGGATTGCGGGTCACCATGCAGAAGCTGGACCCCTACCTCAACGTCGACCCGGGCACCATGAACCCGTTTCAGCACGGGGAGGTGTTCGTCACCGACGACGGGGCGGAGACCGACCTCGACGTCGGGCACTACGAGCGGTTCCTGGACACCGTGCTGCATGGATCGGCCAATGTGACGACCGGTCAGGTCTATTCGACGGTGATCGCCAAGGAGCGTCGCGGGGAGTACCTGGGGGACACCGTCCAGGTCATCCCGCACATCACCAACGAAATCAAGGCACGCATCCGGCGGATGGCCACCCCGGCGGCCGGTCAGGACGACATCGACCTGGTGATCACCGAGATCGGCGGCACCGTGGGCGACATCGAGTCGCTGCCGTTCCTGGAGGCGGCCCGGCAGATTCGCCATGAGGTCGGCCGGGACAACGTGTTCTTCCTACACGTTTCGTTGGTGCCGTGGATCGGCCCGTCGGGGGAGCTCAAGACCAAGCCCACCCAACACTCGGTGGCCGCGCTGCGCTCGATCGGTATCCAGCCCGACGCCATCGTGTGCCGGTCCGACCGGCCGATCCCGACCGCGGTCAAGCGCAAGATCTCGCTGATGTGCGACGTGGACACCGAGGCGGTGGCCGCGGCCGTGGACGCGCCGTCCATCTACGACATCCCGAAGGTGCTGCATGCCGAGGGTCTGGACGCGTACGTGGTGCGCCGCCTGGGCATGGCGTTCCGCGACGTGGACTGGACCGCCTGGGACGAGTTGCTACGCCGCGTTCATGCCCCCGCCAACGAGCTCACCGTGGCGTTGGTCGGCAAGTACATCGACCTGCCGGACGCCTACCTGTCGGTGACCGAGGCGCTGCGCCACGGCGGGTTCGCGCACGACGCGAAGGTGCACATCCGCTGGGTCACCTCCGACGACTGCCAGACCTACGAGGGCGCGATGGCCGCGTTGGACAGCGTGGATGCAGTGTGCGTACCCGGCGGATTCGGGGTGCGCGGCATCGAGGGCAAGCTCGGCGCGGTCCGCTTCGCCCGCGAGCAACGCATCCCGTTGCTCGGGTTGTGCCTCGGTCTGCAGTGCGTGGTCATCGAGTACGCCCGGACCGTGGCGGGACTGGACGGCGCCAATTCCGCCGAGTTCGATGCGGCTGCGGCGCACCCGGTGATCGCCACCATGGACGACCAGCGCGACGTGGTGGCCGGGGAACGGGACCTGGGCGGCACCATGCGGTTGGGCCTGTACCCGGCCAAGCTCGTCGAGGGCTCGATCGTGCGCGAGTTGTACGGCGAGCCCTACATCTCCGAGCGGCACCGGCATCGCTACGAGGTCAACAACGACTACCGCGCCCAGTTGGAGCGCGCCGGCCTGGTCTTCTCCGGCACCTCGCCGGACGGCCGGTTGGTGGAGTTCGTCGAACTGTCCCGCGAGGAGCATCCGTTCCTGGTCGCCACCCAGGCGCACCCGGAGTTCCGTTCCCGACCGACCCGCGCGCACCCGTTGTTCGCCGGGCTGATCGCGGCGGGCCTGGAGCATCGTCGGGCCCGCACCGCCCCCGTCCCGGCGGAGCTCGCCCGGCTCAGCCCGTGAGTGAACTGCAGGACGAATCCGCGACGTTGCCCGTGCACAACTCCGCGATCGCCTTCCACGGCGGGGTGGTCGATATGCGGGTGGACCACGTGTTGATGCCCGACGGCGATGTCGCGGTGCGCGACGTCCTGGTGCATCCCGGTTCGGTGGGCGTGGTGGTGCTGGACGACCGGGACCGGGTGCTGGTGTTGCGCCAGTATCGCCACCCGGTGCAGCAACGGCTGTGGGAGCTGCCCGCGGGCCTGTTGGACGCCCCCGGGGAGTCCCCGCTGGCCGCGGCGCAGCGGGAGTTGGCCGAGGAGGCGCACCTGACCGCACGGACGTGGTACGTGCTGCTCGATGCGTATACCTCGCCCGGTATCAGCGACGAGGCGGTCCGGGTCTATGTGGCGTGCGAGGCCACTCCGCTGCCCGGCGAACGACCGCCCGGACGGCACGAGGAGGCCGATCTGGAGGCCCGCTGGGTGCCGCTGGACGAGCTGCTGGCGGGCGTGGCCGCGGGGCGCCTGCACAACCCCCTGGTGGTCATGTCTGTGCCGTTGTTACGCACCGTGCTCAATTCGGGGGGAGTCGGGACACTTCGGGCGGGAGATTTCGCCGGCAACTGACCGCAATCTGACGCCCACTCCTGGTAAACCTGAGACTGATGTCGCGACTCCGCAAGCCGTCCGGGCCGCGCCCTGCCCGCGCGCCGGGGTCCGGGCGCCCGCAGCCGCGTCCCCGCGCCAAACTGCTGGACCGCTTCGCGCCGCTCGCCGAGGGCCCCGGCCTGGTCGCGGAGGCCCGCCGATCCCCCCTGCGGCCCATGCTGCGCCGGTTCTGGCCGGACGTGCGGCCCTTCCGGTGGGGGCTCGTGCTGCTGTTGCTGCTCTCCGTCGCCGCGCCGGGCGTGGAGGCGGTGGAGATCTGGTTGTTCAAGCGGGTCATCGACCACGTGTTGCTGCCCAAGGACATCCAGGCGATGTACGCCATCGCCCTGCTCTACATCGGGCTGTCCCTGGCCGGCGGGGTGATCGGGTGGATCGACTCCTATCTGGCGGCCTGGATCGGAGAGCAGCTGCAGCTGAACATCCGGGCCCGCATGCTGTCCCGGCTGCAGGCCACCAGCAGCACCACGCTGGACAAATTGCGGGCCGGGGACGTGCTCACCCGGCTCACCTCCGACGTGGCCGCGGTGGAGGGGCTGACCATCGGCGTCGGGATCACCCTGGTCGGCTCGATCGCCAAGCTGTTCTTCTTCGGCTTCGCCCTGTTCCGATTGGACTGGCGCCTGGCACTGCTGTCCACCACCGTGGTGCCCGCATTCTGGGTGATCGGCCAGCGGTTCGCCCGCCGGCTCAAGCACGTGTCCCGGGAGCGGCGCCGCCGGGCCGGTGGCCTCACCGCGGTCGCCGAGGAGAGCCTCGCGGTCACTGCCCTGGTGCAGATCCACGGCCGGGAGGCCGAGGAGGCGGCTCGCTTCGACCGGGAGGCCCGGGCGGTGGTGGCCAACGAGCTCGGCGCGGCCCGACTGTCCGCCACGTTCCCGCTGGTCGTCGACCTGATGGAGCTACTCGGCGTGCTCGCGGTGATGGCCGGCGGCACCTGGGCGATGCGCAACGACCGGCTCACCCTGGGCGGACTGTTGGTCTTCCTGACCTACCTCTCGCAGATGTACAAACCGGTCCGCTCGCTGGGCGACCTGGGCAACAACATCGTGATGGCCATGGCCGGCGTGGAGCGTGTGGAGGAGGTGCTCGATGTGCGGCCGGGCGTGCTGGAGTGCCCTGGCCCGATCGTGCTGGACCCGACCAAGGTGCGCGGGGAGATGGAACTGGCAAACGTCAGCTTCACCTACCCGGGTGCCCTCCGCCCGGCGTTGCGAGGCATGTCCTGCCGCTTCCGGCCGGGCCGGTTGAGCGTGCTGTGCGGGCCCAGTGGGTCCGGCAAGTCCACGATGATCCGCATGCTGGCCCGCCTCGACGATCCCGACCAGGGCCAGGTCCGGATGGACGGAACGGACCTGCAGGAACTGGCCATCCGCACGCTGCGGGACTCGGTCACCGTGCTGCTGCAGGAGGCCCCGGTGCTGGACGCCACCGTGCGGGAGAACATCACCTTCGCCAAGCCGGACGCGGACGACGAGGCGGTGTGGGCGGCGCTGCGGTTGGCCGGGGTGGACGACGTGGTAGCCGCGTTGCCGGAGAAGTTGGACGCCCGCTTGGGTCAGCGCGGCCGTTCCCTGTCCGGCGGCCAGCGGCAGCGCATCGCGCTGGCCCGGGCATTGGCCAGCGGCGCCAAGGTGCTGATCCTGGACGAGCCGACCACCGGGCTGGACCGGGCAGCCGCGGACCGATTTATGGCCACCGTCCGCGAGTTGGTGTCAACCCGAACGATCATCATCGCCACCCACGACACCGAAGTACTGGCAACTGCCGATGACGTGGTGACGCTGCGAAACGAACTGCGACCGACGGGCGATCCGGAACACCTGCAATTGCTGCCGGTTCAAGATCCAGTTCCTTTTGACGAGTCTGTTCCGCCCGCCCGCGTCGAGATGTGAACATGCGCATCACGACACGGCGATTTTCACCCGGGAGCCTCCTGAAGATCCAATCTTCACGTCGGGTAAACGCGGGAATTTTTCTCTGGTCGCGATTGTCCCGATTGCATAAGATTTGCGCCGTATTCGGGCGATGTGTCCGGATCTGGAGTAAGGGGCAACAGCCATGGCTCGGAATTACTTCACCCCCCGTGAGGCGGGTGGCGACTGGTGGTGGCACCGTCGTCGCCGTTGGCACCGTTGGCACCGGCACCACTGGTGGCGGCACCGTCGTTGGGACGACGGAAGTGGCGGAGGCTGGTAAGTCTGCCGAACGGCACCATAGATGCGCGCCCCGATCGTCTCCACGGACCGGGGCGCGCATTTTGTTCCGGGGGCCGATGGCCCGTCAGTTGGTCGGGGGGCAAGGATGATCGGCCGAGTGAAACGCCCCGAGCTGCCGGCGGAGCCGGAAACCGCCGACGTGCAGTTGCCCGGCTACCGGCTGCAACGATTGTTGGGCGCCAGTTCCCGCTACGAGGTTTTCCAGGCCTGGAGCGAGGAGCGCTCGGTCGCGGTTGCGGTCAAATTGGCCCGGCCCAGCGCGGGGGAGATCGCGAAGAAAAGGCTGCTGGACGAGGGACGGATACTGGCCGAACTGACCCACCCGAACCTGTTGCGCCTCTACGAGGTACACGACGACCCCGCCGCGGCGCTGGTGGTTGAGCTGCTGGCCGGGCCCACCATCGCCGACCTGTTCGATGTGCACGGCTGGTTGCCCTACGCGGACCTGGTCGAGATGGGCCGTCAGGTTGCTGCCGGTATCGGGTACCTGCACCGAGCGGGGTGGGTGCACGGGGATCTGAAACCGGGCAACGTGATCGCCGAACACGGCCGGGCCACGGTGATCGATCTGGGCCTGGCACGCCCGCCGGGCCGGTATGAGCGCCCGTACGGGACGCAGGGTTACCTGGCGCCCGAACAGGCCGCCTGCGAACCAGTGGACGCGGCCGCCGATGTCTGGGGGTTGGGCGTACTTCTGCTGGAGTCCGCGTCCGGGCGGGATGCATTTCCCCCTGGCTGTAAGGAATACCGGGAGGCGTACGGCCCGGTCGCCGCGCCCCCGCCGCGACCGTTCCCACGGGGGATGCCGGCAGAATTCACAGAATTGATCTTGAAGTGCACGGCGTTCGAACCGGCTGTCCGACCGGCGCTTCGCGATGTGTTCGCGACGCTATATGCGCTGGCAGATGCCACACGAGGTAACAAACGCCAACGCGGGCTGTGGAAACTCTCATCTCGGTCCGTAACCGCACGACGGTAAGCACTCTGATCGGTTGAGCAAAATCTGTGTAGGTCCCTGGTTCCCGTCGGCTTGATGCTTATCGTGAGGATGTATCCGGACGGTCCAGTCCGGAGTAGGAGTAAAGGGGCGTACCTAATGGCTCGGTTCTCGTTCAACCGTGAGGAGCGCAACGACGACTGGTGGCGTGGCCGCCGTCATCACCGCCGCTGGTGGCGTCACCGGCACCACCACCACCACCACCACCACCACAGCAGCTAATCAACTTGTGACCCACGCGCCCCGTCCGGATCATCCGGTCGGGGCGCACGGCTGCGGGGACCGTTAAGGCGGCATTGACGCACGCTAAGCGGGTAGGCGAGGAGGCACGGAAGGAAAATCTTCTGGACAAGGAGCGGATCATGGCACGCAGGTACTTCACCAACAGCGGCTTCGGCTGGAACAACGGCTGGAACGGCGGCTGGAACAACGGCTGGAACGGCAACTGGCGCGGCAGCGACTGGAACTGGGACCGCGGCGACAACTGGTGGTGGCGCCGCCGCCGGCATCACCACCACCACCGCCACTTCAGCAATAGCGACTGGGACTGACCAACCGTCGGGGCGCAGTGCCTAGCATCCCTCGTTATGAGGATCGGCGTCCCGCGTGAGCTGAAGAACCACGAGTACCGGGTGGCGATCACCCCGGCCGGTGTGCACGAATTGGTGCGCCATGGGCATCAGGTGCACGTCGAGCACGACGCCGGCGTCGGGTCGTCCATCGCGGACGTCGATTTCGCGGCGGCCGGGGCCAAGGTCCTGGCTGCCGCGGACGACGTCTGGGGGGAATCCGACCTGGTATTGAAGGTCAAGGAACCGGTCGCCGAGGAGTACCACCGCCTGCGCGCCGGGCAGGTGCTGTTCACCTATCTGCACCTGGCCGCCTCGGCCGCGTGCACGCAAGCCCTGCTGAAGGCCGGCACTACCGCGATTGCCTACGAGACCGTCCAGCTGCCCGACGGATCACTACCGCTGCTGTACCCGATGAGCGAGGTTGCCGGCCGCCTCGCCCCGTTGGCCGGGGCCTACCACCTGATGCGGGCCGGCGGCGGCCGCGGCGTGCTGATGGGTGGGGTGTCCGGGGTGCACTCGGCGAAGGTGGTGGTGATCGGCGCCGGGGTCGCGGGCATGAACGCCGCGGCCATCGCCATCGGCATGCACGCCGAGGTGTTGCTGCTGGACCGCAACATCGCCAAGTTGCGCGAGGCCGATCGCATTTACCAGGGGCACTGCCAGACCATCGCCTCCAACACCTACGAGATCGAGGCTGCGGTACTCGACGCCGACCTGGTCGTGGGCGCGGTGCTGGTGCCCGGTGCCACCGCCCCCAAGCTGGTCTCCAGCGACCTGGTCTCCCGGATGAAGCCGGGCACGGTACTGGTGGACATCGCGATCGACCAGGGCGGCTGTTTCGAGGACTCGCGGCCGACCACGCACGACGACCCGACCTTCGAGGCACATGGGTCGCTGTTCTACTGCGTGACCAACATGCCGGGCGCGGTACCGCACACCTCGACGCACGCGTTGACCAACGTGACCGTGCCGTATGCGCTGGCCATCGCGGATCAGGGTTGGCGCGCGGCAGCCGCCGGCGATCACGCCCTGGGCCTCGGCCTGAACGTGTACGACGGCGAGGTGATCTACGGCCCGGTGGCCGAGGCGCACGGACTCGCCCACCGCCCGTTGGCCGAGGTGCTGGGCTGACGGCGCGCCGACAACACCGCGAGCCGGCGCGGGCATAGGTTTCCCGTCACAGTCGACGGGAGGGGGAGCGGTGGCCGAACTGGCCGGCGCACTGCGCGGCTACCTCGACCACCTGGCCGTGGAGCGTGGCCTGGCCGTGAACACGCTGGTCTCCTACCGGCGCGACCTGGGTCGCTACCTGACCGTGCTCTCCGACCGCGGCGTGGCTGCGGTGGACGCGGTGACCCAGCACGACGTGGCCGACTTCCTGGTCCGCCTGCGCACCGGTGACGAGCAGCACCAGCCGCTGGCAGCCAGTTCCGCCGCTCGCGCGGTCATCGCGGTGCGCGGCTTCCACCGCTTTGCGTTGCGAGAGGGCCTGACCGAGGCCGACCCGGCCCGGCCGGTGCGTCCGCCGCGCACGCCGCAGCGGTTGCCCAAGGCCATCTCGGTGGGCGAGGTGGCCGCGCTGATCGCCGCCGCCGAACGCAACCCACGGGTGGACCTCGCCGCTCGGGACACCGCGTTGTTGGAACTGCTCTACGGCACCGGCGCGCGCATCTCCGAG
Source organism: Sporichthyaceae bacterium (assembly GCA_036493475.1). Lineage (NCBI taxonomy): Bacteria > Bacillati > Actinomycetota > Actinomycetes > Sporichthyales > Sporichthyaceae > Sporichthyaceae bacterium. Next base: position 9,144 of record DASXPS010000090.1, read on the forward strand.
GCCGTCGGGTTGGACGTCGACGAGGTGGACCTGACATCGCGATCGCTGGTGCTCACCGGCAAGGGCGGCAAACAGCGCACGGTGCCGATCGGGCGCTGTGCCGCCGAGGCGCTGGACGCCTGGCTGGCACGCGCGCGGCCGGCGCTGTCCGCGCTCGGGCTCGGCGCGGGCAGCCCCGCGGTCTTCCTCAACGCCCGAGGTGGGCGCCTGTCCCGGCAGAGCGCATGGACCGCGTTGCGCGCCGCGGCCACCGCGGCGGGGCTGACCGTGGAGGTCTCCCCACACACGCTGCGACACTCCTTCGCCACCCACTTGCTCGAGGGTGGGGCGGACGTACGGGTAGTGCAGGAACTACTCGGGCACGCGTCCGTGTCGACCACGCAGGTCTACACGATGGTCACCGTCGAGCATCTGCGCGAGGTCTACGCGACCAGTCACCCGCGGGCGCGCAGCACGCCGGCACAGCGGCGCTCAAGTAACTCCTGACACTCCTGACTACACCGGCACCACAGCACCGGCGTGTTGTCAAGCACCGCCACGACACGCCGCGCGATGAGCCGGGCCCGGGTGCGACCGCGCCGAAGAATCGGACGCATCGCAGCTATCGGGAGGCGGGCATGCACGAATACGGGTCTCAGCACGGGGCGAACGCCCGGGCCGACGAACAGTTCCCGCCGCTGCCGCCGGTGCGCGCCGCGGTGCCCAAGGACCGCTGGACCGCGGCCCCGCCCGTTGCCGCTCCGGAGCCCGCGGCACCGATGGTGCCCACCCCGGGCGATCTTTTCGGCGGCGCGCCGGAGGCGGCCAAGCTCGGCCCCACCGGACGTCCGATGCCGGAGTTCCCCGAACCCCCGCCGCTCCACCGGCACGGCCCGGCCCGCGTCATCGCGATGTGCAATCAGAAGGGTGGCGTGGGCAAGACCACCTCGACCATCAATCTGGGTGCTTCCCTCGCCGAACTCGGCCGCAAGGTGCTGCTCGTCGACTTCGATCCGCAGGGCGCGTTGTCCGTGGGCCTGGGCATCAATCCGCACGAACTGGATCTGACGCTGTACAACCTGCTGCTGGACCGCAACGTCGGCATCGACGAGGTATTGCTCAAGACCAACGTGCCGAACCTGGACCTGTTGCCCTGCAACATCGACCTGTCCGCCGCCGAGGTGCAGTTGGTCAACGAGGTCGCCCGGGAGCAGACCCTGCAGCGGGCACTGGCCCCCGTGCTCGACGAGTACGACGTGGTGATCATCGACTGCCAGCCGTCGCTGGGCCTGCTCACGGTCAACGCGTTGACCGTCGCGCACGCGGTGATCGTGCCACTGGAGTGCGAGTACTTCGCGCTGCGCGGCGTGGCGCTGCTCGCCGACACCATCGAGAAGGTGCAGCAGCGGCTCAACCCCACCCTGAAGCTCGAGGGCATCCTGGCCACCATGTACGACGCGCGGACCGTGCACGGCCGCGAGGTGCTCTCCAGGGTTGTCGAGGCCTTCGGCGATACTGTGTTCCACACCGTGATCGGACGCACCGTCAGATTCCCGGAGACCACCGTGGTCGGCGAGCCGATCACCTCCTACGCCTCCACCTCCACCGGCGCCAAGGCCTACCGCCAACTGGCCCGCGAGGTGCTCGGCCGCCTCGAAGCGGAGTAAACCGTTCCGGTCAGCTACGGTGCAGCGGTGAACGTGTCAGCGCCGGAGGCGCCGCCGACGGTCGGCGCCAAGCCCGGTGGGTTCGAGGTTCACCTGTCGGTCTTCGAGGGACCCTTCGACCTGTTGCTGGGCCTAATCGCCAAGCACAAGCTGGACATCACCGAGATCGCGTTGGCGCAGGTCACCGACGAGTTCATCGCCTTTATCCGGGGCCACGAGTCCGACTGGGATTTGGATGTGGCCAGCGAGTTCCTGGTGGTCGCGGCCACCCTGCTGGACCTCAAGGCCGCCCGGCTGCTGCCCGCGGGCGAGGTGGACGACGAGGAGGACCTGGCCCTGCTGGAGGCCCGGGACCTGCTGTTCGCCCGGCTGCTGCAGTACCGCGCGTACAAGCGGGTGGCCGCGGTGTTCGCCGCGCGCATCGCCGCGGAGGGCCGTCGCTATCCGCGCGCGGTCACCCTGGAGGACCCGTTCGCCCAGTTGCTGCCCGAGGTGCTGATCGGTATCGGCCCGGAGGCCTTCGCCGCGCTCGCCGCGAAGGCGATGATCCCCAAGCAGGTGCCGACGGTGTCCGTATCGCACCTGCACGCGCCGGCGGTGAGCGTCCGCGAGCAGGTCGCCATCCTGGTTAGCCGGCTGCGCCGAACAGGCGCGTCCACCTTTCGCGCGTTGATCGCCGACTGCCCGGACACCCTCACCGTGGTCGCCCGCTTCCTCGGCCTGCTCGAGCTGTACCGGGAGGCCGAGGTGGCCTTCGACCAGCTCACCCCCTTCGGTGAGCTGCACGTGCGCTGGACGGGTAGCGCCGAGGGTGACGTGGTGATCACCGACGAGTTCGACGACGCGGCCCCAACCCCGCAGGAGACGACGTGACCGTGACCGATCTGGATGACCTGCAGTCGGACGTAGCGCCGTTGTCCGCCGCCCTGGAGGCGGTGCTGTTGGTGGTGGACACCCCGGTGACCGAGGCCGAATTGGCCGCCGCATGCCAGGTCGGCCCGCAGGAGGTGCGCGACACCCTGCAGGCGCTGGCCGCGGACTACGAACAATCCGGGCGGGGCTTCACGCTGCGACAGGTCGCCGGTGGCTGGCGGTTCTACACCCACCCGGCGTGCGCCCCCGCGGTCGAGCGTTTCGTGCGCGACGGCCAGCAGGCCCGGCTCACCCAGGCCGCGCTGGAGACCCTCGCGGTGGTCGCCTACCGGCAACCGGTCAGCCGGTCGCGGGTGTCCGCGGTGCGTGGGGTGAACGTGGAGGGCGTGATGCGCACGCTGCTCACCCGCGGCCTGGTGGAGGAGGCGGGCACCGAGTCGGAGTCCGGTGCCACGCTGTACCGCACCACCGGGTACTTCCTGGACCGACTCGGCCTGACCAGCCTCGCCGAGCTGCCGGAACTGGCACCGTTCCTGCCCGAAATCGACTCCCTCGCCGATGACGCGGACCTGCCCACGTCATGAGCGAGAGGATCCGTCTGCAAAAGGTGTTGGCCGCGGCCGGGCTGGGCAGCCGACGCGCCTGTGAGGTGTTGATCGAGGCCGGCCGGGTGCAGGTCAACGGGCAGCAGGTTACCGAGCAGGGCGTGCGGGTGGACCCGGACGCCGATGAGATTCGGGTCGACGGCGCCAGGGTGGCCACCAAACACGACACGCAGTATCTGCTGTTCAACAAGCCCCGCGGGGTGGTCTCCACGATGAGCGACCCGGAGGGTCGTCCGTGCCTGGGGGACTACGTCACCGACTTCAGTGAGCGGCTGTTCCACGTCGGCCGGTTGGACACCGACACCGAGGGCCTGATCCTGCTCACCAATGACGGCGAGCTGGCACATCGGATGACCCACCCCTCGTTCGGCCTGGCCAAGACCTACGTCGCCGAAGTGTCCGGGCCGATCGCCCGCGACCTGGGCAAGCGGCTGCGCAAGGGCATCGAGTTGGACGACGGTCCGGCCACCGTGGACAGGTTCCGACTGCTGGATTCCGCACACGGCCGGGCGCTGGTCGAGGTCACCATCCACGAGGGCCGCACGCACATCGTGCGCCGGCTGCTGGAGGCGGTCGGGCACCCGGTGAGCCGGTTGGTGCGCACCGAGATCGGTCCGGTCAGCACCGGCAATTTGGCGCCGGGACGGTTACGCCACCTCACCTCGCACGAGGTCTCCGCGCTGTTCACCGCCTCCGAGGCCGACACCGTAAGGTGAACGGCCGAGAATAGACGGCGGCGGGAAGGGGACCGCGGTGGCGGTACGGGCGATCCGCGGGGCGGTGCAACTCGACTCCGACGAGCGGGCGCACATGCTGGCCTCGGTGGCCGAACTGGTCTCGACGATCCTCGAGCGCAACGCGCTGGCCGTCGATGACCTGATCAGCATCGTGTTCACCGCCACATCGGACCTGCACAGCGAGTTCCCCGCCGTTGGTGCTCGGGACATCGGCATCACCGACGTGCCGCTGCTGTGCGCGCAGGAGATCGACGTGGCCGGCGCGATGCCGCGGGTGATCCGGATCCTGGCGCACGCCGAGACCGACCGCAGCAAGGCCGACGTCCAGCACGTGTACCTGCGCGGCGCGGTGGCGCTGCGCAAGGACATCGCGCAGTGAACCACGCCGAGATCGGCTCGGCGCTGATTGTCGGCACCGGTCTGATGGGTACCTCGGTTGGCCTGGCACTGCGCGCGGCCGGCGTCGAGGTACAGCTGCGCGATCGGGACCCGGCCGCGGCGCAACTGGCCGCCGCACTCGGTGCGGGCGCGGTCCGCACGGCCGACTCACCGTCGGTGGACGTCGCGGTGGTGGCAGTGCCGCCGGCCTCGGTGGCCGCCACCGTCGCCCGGTCGCGGTCGTCGAGGTGCACCACGACCCCGTTCGCCCGCAGGACCATGGCCACCGACGTGCCCATCAGCCCCGAGCCGACGATCAGAGCGGATTCCAGCCGGTCTTCGCTCACCGGTGCGTCACTGTGCGATGTCCTTGCGCAGGGCGACCGCGCCGCGCAGGTAGACATGCGCGACCGCGGACTTGGCCAGGTCGGTCTCGGCGTGGGCCAGGATCCGGA
>DASXPS010000091.1 GCA_036493475.1 Sporichthyaceae bacterium
TGTCCGGGCACCCACACTTCTTCGGACGCAACGACCGGGGCGGCGGTGTTCACCCGGCGGCGCCCGCTGGCCACTCGGCTGGTGATCAACCAGCAGCTGACCGCGGCGGGCTCGGCCAAGGACGTGCGCGGCTTCGAGTTCGCGCTCGACGACGGCTGCGCCTACTCCGTCGGCGACGCGCTGGGCGTGTGGCCGCGCAACGACGAGGCGGTGGTCGCCGAGTGGTTGACGGTCACCGGGCTCGACGCCGAGGCCACCGTCACCCTCGATGACCGGCGGGCCATGACGCTGCGCACCGCGGCCACCGAGTGTCTGGACATCGTGCGAATCACCCCGCAGCTGCTGCGGTTTGTGGCCGAGCGCCATTCCAGCCGGGAACTACACACCCTGCTGCGCCCGGACAACAAGATCAGCCTGGCGCAGTGGTTGTGGGGCCGACAGGCCATGGACCTGCTCGCCGAGTTCACGGTGCGCGCCGACCTGGAGGAGTGGCTGGGTGTGCTCAAGCCGTTGACGCCCCGGCTGTACTCGATCTCCTCCAGCCCGCTGGTGGCGCCCGAGCGGGTGGCGCTGACCGTGTCCGCCGTGCGCTACCAATACTCCGGACGCACTCGCCACGGCGTCTGCTCGACGTTCCTGGCGGACCGGAGCCAGGAACGCCCGGTGCAGGTATTTCTGCAGCGCTCGCCGAACTTCCGCCCGCCGACGGTCGGCGACGCTGCGATGATCATGATCGGGCCGGGCACCGGGGTGGCCCCGTTTCGCGGCTTCCTGCAGGAGCGTCGGGCACTCGGGCACACCGGGCGCAACTGGTTGTTCTTCGGCGAGCAGCGCTCGGCCACCGACTTCTACTACCGCGACGAATTACGGGCCGCGCACGCCGACGGCCTGCTGACCAGGCTGTCCCTGGCCTTCTCCCGCGACCAACGGCAGAAGGTCTACGTGCAGGACCTGATCCGCGCGGCCGGCGCCGAGTTGTGGCGATGGCTGGCCGACGGCGCTTCCGTCTACGTGTGTGGGGATGCCACCCGGATGGCCAAGGACGTGCACCTCGCTTTGCTGGACATCGCCCGCGACCACGGCCGGCTGGGCGATGGCGCCGAGGACTGGCTGTCCGGGTTGGTGGCCACCAAGCGATACCGGCGCGACGTCTACTAGACGCCGCCCGCCGCGAGCTTCTCCTTGACCGTGGAGGCGTACTCGTTCACGTACTCCTGGCCGGACAGTTTCTGGATCTCTTTCATGATGTCGTCGGTCACCTCGCGAAACAGCAACGCGTCGCGTTTGCGGCCCGCGTAGCGCTCCAGGTCCATCGGCGGGCCGAACCGCACCGACACCGGCGCGATGCGCGGGATGCGCCGACCCGGCGGCTGCACCACGTCGGTGCCGATCACCGCGCAGGGCAGCAGCGGCGCGCGGGACTGCAGCCAGAGCCGAGCCACGCCCACCCGACCGCGGTAGAGCCGCCCGTCCGGCGACCTGGTGCCCTCCGGGTAGATGCCGAGCAGGTTGGCCTCGGCGAGCACAGTCACCGCGGTCTGGATGGCGGCCAGACCCGCGCGGCCGCTGGATCGGTCCACCGGCTTCTGCCCGACAGCGTTGAAGAACCCGGCGGTCAACCGACCTGCCAGGCCCTTGCGGTTGAAGTAGTCGGCCTTCGCCAGGTAGATGACCTTGCGGTCGATCACCAGCGGCACGAAAAAGTGGTCGGAGAACGAGACGTGGTTGCCCGCCAGGATGCCGGGTCCGCTGGTCGGCACGTACTCCAGACCTTCGACAACCGGGCGGTAGGCGACGTTGAGCACAGGCCCGAGGGTGACCTTCATACCCCGGTAGAGCACCGTCACCTCCTCCCCCGGCTCCCCCGCCGGACTGCTCGGACGCAGTGACTCTAACGGTCCCCCGGATGGGGCTGCGGGTAGCGTGTCGTTCTTCTTCGTAGAGCTGTGAGGCGTCCTGATGCAACGAACGACCCGCTGGTCGGCCGCGTTTGCGGCCGTGGCGCTGTGCGCCGGACTGGCCGGGTGCGGATCCGGACACTCGGCGTCGGGGGGCCCGGCGGTCACCGCCGCCCCCCGACCCACCAGCACCGCCGTGATCCCGCCGACCACCTACCCCGACCCGTTCACCGGCGCCCGGGACGCCGCCGGTCAGATGCCCGCGTTCGCGCAGTCGCTGGCCACCGGCCTGGACGCCGCCGCGAGCACCTCCGGCGACCCGGGCTCGCGGGCTGCCGGGGTGCGCGCCCGGCTCACCCAGTTGTTCGTCGAGCACGTGTATCTGGAGGGCATGCTCGCCGCTGCGGTGAACTACAAGGGTGAGAACGACGCGCTGACCAAGACCGTGCAGACCGCGGTGGACGCCAACGCCAAGGCGCTGGCCAAGGTGCTCAGCTCGCTCGGCGTGACGCCGTCCGGCGCCGCCACGTCGGCCCCGGTGCCGACCCCGGCGGCCACCGACGCCGGTGACAGCACCGATGACAACGGCGACCGCACCAGTTCCGATTTCCTCACCGGCTGGCGGGCGCACGATGCCGACCTGCTCGACTTCGCGGTGGCCGCCAAGGAGCGGATCAAAGCCGACGAGGACCACGTCCGCGACAATCTCGGCGACTGGTCATTGGCCACCTCACACGCGCTGAAGTCCCTGGCCGGCGGCAAACTACGGTCCAGCGATGTGCGTTATGTGCTCGACAAGTACACCGAGGCGCTGACCGACGCGATGGAATCGCTGGCCAAGCAGAACGACAAGGGCTATGACCAGCTGCGCAAGGCCGCCGCGAACGCCGAGACGGTGGCGGCCACGCTGGCCCGTGGGTTCACCCGCCGGGATGCGGCCAACGGCAACAGTGATGACGACGCGTCCGCCTTGCGGGGCCGGGAGACCTACCTGCTCACCGAGCACGTCTGGCTCACCGACACCGAGGTGATGGCCGCCTGGACGCACATCAAGGACGGCGCCGAGACCTCCGCCGATGCGAAGGCCGCCGCGCTGGCGCTGGATGACAACTCCAAGGATCTCGCCGCGAGCCTGTCCGACGTGGCCAGCCCCCGTCAGCAGTTCACCTTCCTCACCGGTTGGCGCACCCAGGTAAACACCGTGCTGGACTACACGGCGGCGGTGCGCGCCGCGGACACGCGCCGGGCGGATGCGCAGGTGGCCGCGATGGATGCCTACCGGAACACGGCTGGGTCGTTCTTCGCCGAGATCACCGACCAGAAGCTGAGCGCGTCCACGGTGGCGGTCGCCCTGTCCAACCTCATTGCCACGCTCACCGGGTCCATCCAGGCCCTTGCCGCGGCCCTGCTGCCCGCCGCGGGGACGTGAGGCCGGGTCCAGCGATCGCCGCCGGACCAATCCCGCGGGCATGGTGGGCCGAATATCGGACGTATACAGGCGTAGCGCCGGCGAGGGAGCAAGAACGATGGTCAGAGCTGCAGCCCCGCTGCGCGCCGTTGTGTCCGGCCCGTCGGTGGCCGCCCCGGTGGAGCGCCTCGAGGATTTGCTGGAGAAGGTGGCCCGCGGCGACCACGCCGCGTTCACCGAGATCTTCAACCGGGTGTCCGGCCCGGTGCACGGCCTGGTCCGCCGCGTGCTGCGCGATCCTGCGCAGTCCGAGGAGGTCACCCAAGAAGTGTTGATCAACGTCTGGCGCTCGGCTGCCCGGTTCGACCCGGCGAAGGGCAGCGCCATGGCCTGGATCATGACCATGGCCCACCGCCGCGCGGTGGACCGGGTCCGCTCCGAGCAGTCAGCCGCCGATCGGGCGCGGCGGGTCGGCAGCCGCCAGACGAACACTGCTTTCGATGAGGTGGCGGAGACCGTGGAGATCCGGCTCGAGCGCGAAGCGGTACGCCGCTGCCTCGGGTCGCTGACCGATCTGCAGCGCAACTCGATCGAGTTGGCCTTTTACAGCGGCAACAGCTACCGCGAGGTCGCCGAGCTGCTGGATGTGCCGTTGGGCACCGTGAAGACGCGGATGCGCGACGGCCTGATTCGGCTGCGCGACTGCCTGGGGGTGACGGCGTGACGGATCTGCATGCGTTGTCCGGCGCGTACGTCCTCGGGGCGTTGGACGCCGGTGAGCAGGCCGAGTTCGAAACTCACCTGCGGTCCTGCAGCTCGTGCCGGGTGGAGGTCCGCGAGCTGCGGGAAACCACGGCACTGCTCGGCATCGCGGCTGCCCAACCGGCGCCCCCCGCGCTGCGCGCCGCAGTACTGGACGAGATCGGCCGGACCCGTCAGCTACCGCCGCTGGTGGTCTCGCTGCAGGCCCGGACCCGTGGACCCGGCTTTGCGTTGCGCCGGTGGGGATTGACCGCCGCCGCCTGCCTGGCCGTGCTCACTCTGGGGCTGGGTGCCTACGCCAGTCATCTGCGGCAGGAGAACTCCGACCTGCACCAACGCGGTGATCAGATCTCCGCGCTGCAGACGGCTGCCGACGCCCGGACGGTCATCGCCTCCGCCGGCGGGGCGACCGCCACGGTCACCCTGTCCCGATCGGCCGGCGAGATGGAATTCCTGTCCAACGGCCTGCTCATGCACTCCGGGCGGACTTACCAGCTGTGGTTGATCGGCCCGAACGGCCCACGCTCGGCGGGCATCTTCACCACCGACAACGGAAAGCACGCCCCGCGACTGTTCTCCGGCCCCGGTGACGCCACCGTTCTGGCGGTGACCGAGGAGCCCGCGGGCGGCTCTGCGCAGCCGACCACGCAGCCGATTCTCACGTTGCCATTGCCCACGGTGTGAAGTGGACGTCCCCTCCACGTTTGGGTGAATTCGTGTCGCGGTACGGCGCGGAAACGCAACAATCCATCCGTGCCCGCGACCATGGTGCACAACGCAATGACGCAACCGGGAACAACGACGGTCCCGGCATCCGAGGAGACGCACGACGATGTGCCCCCATGAGCCCCACTGCCCTTCGGCCGACGCGCATGACCGCGAGGCCGCCCACACCATCGCCACTCACCCGGAGCAGGGCTGGAGTCTGCTGTGCAACGGCGTGGTCCTGTTCGAGGACAACGGCGAGATTCTGCCGAGCGGCGTGGTGATTCCCGGTCATCGCCCCAGCGATCGCCGGTTCGCCGTCGCCTGAGCGATTCGGCCGTCTTGGGGCCACTGGGCGGACCATAATCCGTTCGATGTTCCGCTACGAGGGACGCCGGGACGCGGACGACAGTGACACTGACCAGCGCGGTAGCGGTCGCGCGGTCGGCTGATCAGCCGGTACGACGCGCGGCGCGGCGGGCAGCGAGCTCATCGGAGTGCTCGTCATCGTCGGCCGGACGCTCGCCCGGCAGTTCGGCCAGCGAACCCTCGACCTCACGCCACACCTTGCCGACGGCGATACCGAACACGCCCTGACCACCGGCCAGGATGTCGACCACCTCACCCGGCGAGGCGCACTCGTAGACGGTGGCGCCGTCGGAAACCAGGGTCAACGTAGCCAACTCGGCGATGCCTCGGTGGCGCAGGTAACCGACCGCCTGCCGAATCTGCTGCAACGAGATGCCGGCGTCCAACAGGCGCTTGACGATCTTGAGCACCAGGATGTCGCGGAACCCGTACAGCCGCTGGGTGCCCGAGCCGTGGGCGGGCCGAATACTCGGCTCCACCAGACCGGTGCGCGCCCAATAGTCCAGCTGTCGATAGGTGATGCCTGCCGCCGAACAGGCGGTCGGCCCGCGGTAGCCCACATCATCGGGCAGCGTGGTGACCTCCGGCTCGAACAGCAAGCCCTGCTCGCCCTTGGCCAGCATGGCGTGCTGGTCGGACGTGCCGTGCTCGTTCACCACGACCTCCAGGTGTTGACGAACCCAATGACGGGTGCGTCGCAAGCGGCTGCGCATATCAGCAATCACCGCGACCTCCTGGCCCCGACGCCCCGGTGGTGGATCCACCGGCGTTGCTCGGAGTCTGCCCAGACGACGTGGTAATTACACGGACGAATTTCTCTTGTCCACCGACGTTAGGCCGGGCCCTGTGGATCGTCAACGCAACTCGCCGGGCACGCAGCGCGCTGGAGTGACTGGAGTGACAAACGTGATGAAAGGGGCCTTTTGTCCGGCCTAGCCGGTAGTCCCGAAATCCTCCGGCGTGATGGTGTCCAGGAACTCCCGGAACTTCTCCACCTCGTCCTCTTGTTCGTCCGGGATGGCGATGCCGGCCTCGTCGAGCACCTCGGCCGCGCCGAAAATCGGTGTGCCGGTGCGCAGCGCCAACGCGATCGCGTCGGACGGTCGGGCGCTGACCTCCACGCCCCCGCCGAAGATCAATTCGGCGTAGAACACCCCGTCGCGCAGCCCGGTGATGCGCACCTGCTGCAGCTCCTGACCCAGGGCAGCCAGCACGTCGCGGAACAGGTCGTGAGTCATCGGCCGGGCAGGCACCACGCCCTGTTGCGCGAAGGCGATAGCAGTGGCCTCCACCGCGCCGATCCAGATCGGGAGGTATCGCTCCCCCGACACTTCCCGCAGCAGCACGATGGGCTGATTGGCGGGCATCTCCACGCGGACACCCACGACGTCGAGCTGATGGTTCACACCGGCAACAGTACCGGCAGCTCAGCCTCCGATGTCGCGTCGGACGCCGGCTCTCAGCAGAGCGGCGTGCAATTGCAGGAAGAGCTCGACCACCTCGTCCGCCTTAGCCCGGGCCGCGCTGAGTTCCTCGGCGTTGCGTGCCGCAGCGCGGGGCAGCGTGGCCTGTTCGATGACACCGACCTCGCGATCCGCCGCGCCCTTGAAAGCCCGCAGGTGACGGGGTTCCAGGCCGAACCGGGCGAGCTCGGCGACGATGCCCGCGATCGCCACGTCGTCAGCGCTGTAATGCCCGCCGCGGCGGCGGGCCAGCAAACCGGAGGCGTCCAGTTCGCTGAGCGCGGCCTCATTCAGACCGGTGGCGGCGAGCATCCCGGCCCGGTCCAGCCGTAGATCCGCCGGGGCGCCGTCCAGCGCGGCGAGATTGTCCTTGATCACTTTCAGCGGCAGGTACCGGTCGCGCTGCGCGGTGAGCACGTAGCGCAGACGGTCGACGTCGGCGCCGCGAAACTGGCGGTACCCGCTGGGCGTGCGGGCCGGCTCGATCAGGCCCTTGTCCTCCAGGAAGCGGATCTTGGAGATCGTCACATCCGGGAAGTCCGGCTGCAGCGCAGCCAGCACCTCGCCGATGGAAAAGAACCTTCCGGCCGCGGCCGGTGAGTTCACCTCGGGATCTCCGAACCGGCCGTCTCGCTGGCGGCGGCGAAGAAGACCAAGCGGTACTTGCCGATCTGCACCTCGTCGCCGCCGGAGAGCAGGGTTTCCTCGATCCGCTCGCGGTTCACGTAGGTGCCGTTGAGGCTGCCCACGTCGCGCACGCTGAAGCCGCCGGAGTCGGTGCGCTGGAACTGGGCGTGCCGGCGGGAAACGGTGACGTCATCGAGGAAGATGTCGCTGTCCGGGTGGCGGCCGGCCGTCGTGGAGTCGGCGTCCAACAAGAACCGGCTGCCCGACTCCGGCCCACGCTGCACGATGAGCAGCGCCGAGTCCGGGGGCAGCGCGTCCACCGCGGCCTGGTCGGCCGGCGAGAGCAGACCGGCCTCGGCATCGACCAGTTCCAGGCCGGAGATCTGAATGCTCGAGGTGACCTCGGCGCCGCCGCCACTCGCCGTGGCCAATGCGGTGCCGCAGCTCTCACAGAACCGAGCCTCCGGGCTCGCCTGGTGGCCGCACTGACTGCAGAAGGGCATGTGCCTTGTCCTCGCCTCGCGGCACCGATGCCCCGCCGCACCGGAAACCTCGACCGCAACCTTAGGTTGACCCGCACCGGGAAACCAGGTCGGGTCGGCGAGGCGCGCCGGTTAGAGATGCCCTTAGTGCTCCAGGCCATTGGCGTATTCCCCCGCGGAGAGCAGTTCGCCGACTGCGGCCGGATCACCGGGCGTCACGTCGAACATCCAGCCCTTGTCATAGGGGTCGGAATTGATCAGTTCCGGGGCGGTGACCACGGCCTCGTTGCGGGCCGCAACGACGCCGGAAACAGGGGCGTACAGGTCACTGACACTCTTGGTGGATTCCAGTTCCCCGCACGGTTCTCCCGCCGTGACCACCGCGCCCACCTCGGGCAGCGAGACGAACACGATGTCGCCGAGTTGCTCCTGCGCGTGGTCGGTGATGCCGACCCGCACGGAGCCGTCCGGTGCGGCCAGCGCCCACTCGTGCTCGGCGGTGTAGCTGCGGTCGGTGGGGTAGGTCATGACGGCTCTCTCACCTGGGATTTGGCACCTGGGATTTGGCACCTGGGATCTGGCGGATGGTCAGTTGCTGGGGGCGGATTGTATGGGTCGGGCGTACTGCTCGTTCTCGTTCGGGCGGGTCGCGTCGACCACCACCTGGTCGGCGGCGCTGACCGTGGGGGTTGCGCCACGCTCACCGAGCACCGCGAACACCCCACCGGGGATGCGCAGCGCCGGGTCGAGAGTATCCGGGTCGCCGATCACCTTGAGCACGTAGGGCGCGGTGACCAACTGGCTATCCACCCGCACACTGCCCGGCTCGGCGTCCACCAGTGCCGTGCTGGCCACCACCCGCACGTCGTTGATCTGCACGGCCTCGGCCCCGGCGTCGCGCAGTTCCTCCAGGGTGTCCAGCAGCACCGCAGCGTCGACCTTCTTCTGCGGGTCGGTGATGCGCAGGGTGATGCCGGGCCCGTGCGCGGGCACGGTGCCCGCGAGGATGCCCAGCACCGACTTGCGTCGGGACGCCTCGGTGAGCGCGGCCTTGGACGAATCGGTGCCCGACTGCAGTTCGGTGCGTCGCGCGTCCAGGTCGCGGATCTCGCTCTCCAGTCGGTCGGAGCGGTCGTTCAGGTCGTCCAGGATGCGAATCAGATCGCTCTGCCGGGCGCTGCGCAGCGTGCTGTCGCCGTTCTGCAATCGCACCTGCACCACCGCGAAGAAGCCCAACAGGCCGAGCAGCACGCCGATCCCCAGGCGGGTGGCGATCTTGGGTTTGGGTCGGCGACCCGGGCCGAACAGCGCGGTTAAACCGGTCGCTTTCCGCGGTTCGGGTGGCGGGGCTTTCGTGGGCACCGGCGCCGGCGGCGCGGGGCTGCGGGCAGGGGTGCCGAACCGCAGCGCGAGACCGTCCATCAGGACGGTCTCATCCTCCTCGACCTCCTCCCCAAGATCCTCTGACGCCTCCTCGGGTGGGCGCGCGACGTAGTCGAAGGAGGCGTCGAACGCGCCGACATCCTCCGGCTCCGAGCCCGACCCGCTCATCAGGCGGAAAGCAGATGGCGGCGGATGGCCGCGACGTTGGAGAAGATGCGGATGGACAGCACCACGATCACGCCCGTGGTCAGCTGCCCGCCGACGCCGAGTCGGTCGCCGATGAACACCACCAGCACGGCGACCAGCACGTTGGCGATGAACGAGACCACGAACACCTTGTCGCTGAAGATGCCGTCCAACATCGCGCGCGCTCCCCCGAACAGCGCGTCCAGGGCGGCCACCACCGCGATCGGCAGGTAGGGCTGCAACCAGAACGGCACCGAGGGTTTGAAGAACAACCCGAGTGCTACCCCCACGGCGAGGCCCAGGGCGGCGATCACTGGCCTGTTCCCTCCTCGGCCCGGCGCAGGGTCACGCCCGAGGCGCCGGGCAATGAGAGGTCCTGCTGCGTGGACACATTGAACCGGATGCCGAACCCGGTGAGCGTGTGGAACCACCGTCCACCCGGGCCGTCCACGAAGTCGACCTCCAGATCGTCGGCCTTGCCGATGGCCAACACCTCGTACGGTGGGGACAACGGGCGGTAGGCGACCAGGATCGCGTCACCCGCGGAACGCACCGCGGTGAGCGAGGTCAGCCGTTGTCCGTTCACCGAGACGGCCTCCGCACCGGCCGCCCACAGCCCGTTGATCAGCCGCTGCAGGTCGGTGTCCCGGATCCGTCCGCTGCTGCCCTCCCCGCTCACCGAGGAGTCGGGCGCGTCGTCCACCACGACCTTGATTCCCGGGCCGTGCACCGCGCTGATACCGGCCAGCATCGACAACCGGTCCAGATCGGCGCGGGCCGCGGAGCCCGCCGACGTTGCCTCCAACGCGGCCGCCCGGGTCGCGTCGACGTCCGCGCGCAACTGCTCCAGGCGCTGCTGCAGGTCATCCGCGGACTTGGTGCGCGCCTGGACCCGCTCGATGAGTTCGTTGTGCGCCGCGGCCACCGCGGGCGCCGAGACCCGGGTCTGGCCGGCGGCGATGCCCAGCGTCAGGCCGGCGGCCACCACCACCGCGGCCACGGCGAGCGTGCCGCCCTTGCTGGTGCCGGGCTTGTTCGGCGAGCGATCGTGAACGCGTTGGTAGTCGGCGACGACGGTGTTGTTGGCCAGGTCGGTCAACAACGACATGGAGGCATCCGGTCGACGCTGGGTCACCGGACGCTCGGACACGGGCTTCATTGTTTCATTTATCGAAGCCCTCAGGTCCCGGCGCGCTCGACCACCGATGCCCAGTGCGCCAGCAGGGCGTCTGCCTCGTCCGCCTCCGGCGCTTCGGCCCACAGATGGGTGATGGCCGCGGCCGGATCGGGCAGCAACAACGCCCACCGACCGTCGCGTTCCACCACACGGACCCCGTCGGTGGTATCCACAGCGCGGTTGCCGCCGGCTTCGAACACCGCGCGCATGACCAGACCCTTGGCCGACCAAGGAGTGTCGATGGCCCGGTAGTGCACGTGCGCCTTCGGGATGCGGGCATCGATCTGACTGAGCGTCAACTGGGTGCGGGCGACCAAGCCGACCAATCGCACGAAGGCCGCGGTGCCATCCACCGCGCCGCCCACCTCGGGGATCACGAAGCCGCCGCGGCCGTCGCCACCGAGGATCACCGAGGGGTCGGTGACCGCACGGGCCAAGTCGTCCGGGCTGGTCGTGGTCCAGGCGATCTCGACCCCGTGGAAGTTGGCCACGTTCTCCGCTACTCGGGTGGTGGTCACCGGCAGCGCAATGCGTCCGCCCCGCCGTTCGGCGGCCACCAGGTCCATGACCACCAGCAGCGCGCGGTCGTCGTCGATGACCACGCCCCGTTCGTCCACCAGGGAGATGCGCTCCCCCACCGGGTCGAAATGCACGCCGAACGCGGCCCGCGAGGATGCCACCAACTCACCCAGTCGTTGCAGGGAGGTGTTGCGGTCCGCGGTGGACTGG
This sequence comes from Sporichthyaceae bacterium, assembly GCA_036493475.1. Taxonomy (NCBI): domain Bacteria; kingdom Bacillati; phylum Actinomycetota; class Actinomycetes; order Sporichthyales; family Sporichthyaceae; species Sporichthyaceae bacterium. Next base: position 11,190 of record DASXPS010000091.1, read on the forward strand.
GTGGGCCGGGACTCGTCGATGCCCAGATTGACCGTGAGCACGTCCACGCCGAGGCCGCCGACCAGGCCGGGCAACAGCAGGCCGGCCGCGCCGTTGCCCGCGTCCACCACGACCTTCATCCGCGGGTCGGTGGGCACCCCGGAGATGTCCACGGTGTGCAGCACCTGTTTGACGTAGGTCTCGGCGGAGCGCGGGGAATAGTTCAGGTCGCCGATCTCACCGGGGAATGCCCGACGGAACTCCTGCCGGCCGAACAACCGCTCCATGCGCTGTTGCTGGCCACGGGACAGGTCGGCGCCGTTGGAATCCAGGAACTGAATGTCCACGCTGTCCGGCACGCCGGGGGTGGTTCGCAGCAACACGCCGCCGGCGATACCGCGGCCGGTTTCCATGCGGGCCACGGCCGGCGGTTGCAGCTCCAGGTCGCGCACGTTGATCGCGGAGGCCTGCAGCGCGGAGACCACCGCCTGCTTCAGCGCCCGGGCGGCCCGCGAGCCGTCCTGTGCGGTGAGCACGGTGTCGCCCTTCTTCAGCGTGGTCGCGTACGCGCTGGCCAACCGCACGGCCAGTTCCGGGGTGATCTCCACGTTGACGATGCCGGACACCCCACGGCGGCCGAACAACGCACGCTGCCCGCGGGACTCCCAAATCACGCTCTGGTTGACCACCACACCGGCCTCGATGGTCTTCGCGGGGTAAATCTTCACCCCGCCGGCCACGATGGCCTCTTCCTCGATCAGGCACTGGTCGCCGACCACCGCGCCCTCGTTGATCCGGGCCCCGCGCATCACGTCGGCGTCCTTGCCGATGACGCACCCGCGCAGGTTCGTCTGCGGGCCGATGTACACGTTGTCGTGCACGATCGCGTGGTCCAGGAACGCGCCGGACTTCACCACCACGTTGCTGCCGAGCACGGTGTAACTGCGCAGTTCGGCGCCGGCCTCGACCTTGGCGTAGTCGCCGATGTAGAGCGGGCCGTGCAGCACGGCCGCGGGGTCCACCTCGGCGCCCTCGGCCACCCACACGCCCGGCGCCAGTTCGAATGCGTCGATGTCCACGTTGACCCGTCGGGCCAACACATCGGCCTGGGCCTGTAGGTACTTCTCGTGGGTGCCGACGTCCTCCCAGTAGCCGGAGGCGACGTAGCCGTAGACCGCCTTGTCCTTGGCCAGCAGCGCCGGGAACACGTCCTCGGACCAGTCCACGATCTCCCCGGCCGGGATGTAGTCGAACACCTCGGGTTCGACCACGTAGATGCCGGTGTTCACGGTGTCCGAGAACACCTGGCCCCAGCTGGGCTTCTCCAGGAACCGTTCGATGCGCCCGTCCTCGTCGAGGATCGTGATGCCGAACTCCAGCGGGTCGGGCACCCGGGCCAGGCAGGCGGTGATCAGCGCATCGCGCTCCCGGTGGAAGGCGATCAGGTCGGTCAGGTCGATGTCGGTGAGCGCGTCGCCGGAGATCACCAGGAACGTGCCGTCGCACAGCGCGTCCTCGGCGTTCTTGATGCTGCCCGCGGTGCCCAGCGGGGATTCCTCGTTGGCGTAGGTGATGGAGACGCCGAACTCCTCGCCGTCCCCGAAGTGGTTGCGCACCAGCGAGGCGAGGAACTGCACGGTGACGACGACGTCGGTGAACCCGTGCCGGCGCAGCAGCCGCAGCACGTGGGCCAGCAACGGGCGGTTGACCACGGGTAGTAGCGGCTTGGGCACGGAGGCGGTCAGCGGCCGCAGGCGAGTACCCTCGCCGCCGGCCATCACGACCGCTTTCACGTTCCGCCACCTCCCCTCGCGGACAACTCCCGACCGGGTCCCCCGGTTCCGCTCACACCGGGTCTGGTGACGGCACGGTGGCCTCGATCGGGGTCAGGCTGCGTACCTGCATGACGTACAGCACACCTGCCCACCAGTACAGCGCGCTACCCCAGATCGCGAAAGCCCAGCCGAACACCGACGCGAGCGTTTGCATTGCGGTCATCCCCGGTCCGGAGCCGTCGGACAGCAGCAGGAAGGGGAACGCATAGAGCAGATTGAAGGTGGCCGCCTTGCCCAGGTAGTGCACAGGCAGCGCCGGGCCATATCCCAGCTTGCGCAGCCGCGGTACGCAGGCAGTCAGCATCACGTCGCGCGCCACCAGGCCGAGGGTCAACCACAGCGGCACCACGCCGCGCACGGTCAGACCGATCAGCGTGGCCAGAATGTACAGCCGGTCCGCGGCCGGGTCGAGCAGTTGGCCGAGCCGGCTGGTCTGGTGCAACCGGCGGGCCAACCAGCCGTCCGCGTAGTCGGTGATGCCGGCCAGCATCAGCACGATCAGCGCCCAGCCGTCGCGTTCCGGGCCGAGGATCAGCCAGAGGAACAGCGGCACACCGAGCACCCGCGCAGCGCTGAGTGCGTTCGGGATGGTGAGCACCCGGTCGCCGACCGGCGTGACCTGCTCACCCGACACGCCTGGACCTCCTCGACCGGACTCCCGACCCTACTGGGGAGTCCTTCGCGGACGGCCCGGGTCAGCCGGATCGGCCGGCGGGCACCGTCTCGGCAAACCGGCGCAATGCGTCGCTGTGACCCGCCACGATCGCCGTGGCCACCTCGACGATGCGGGTCAACCGGGCCAGTTCGATGCGGTGGAACGCCGGGCCGCCATTGCGGCGCGCCAGGTAAATGCACCACTGCCCGGCGGGTACGGCGACCAGATGAACCTCCGGCTCCGGGCTGAACGTCATGGGGCGGTTGGGCAGAATCTCCGGCAGGTCAGCGGGAGGTGGGGCGGTCGGGCTGGCGGCCAGCACCGCGCGTCCGGTGGGGCCACCCAGTGCTATCGCCCAGTCCGCGCTGAACGCCGCGGGCAGCGCGTCGGTCAGCGTGTTGACGGCCCGCTCCGGCGCGGTCGCGATGTGCAGCAGCAGGTCCAGATCGACGAAGGCATCCGGCTTCTGCAGCGTGTGCCAGGCACCCTCCAGGGTCACCCCCGGCACCGCGGCCAAATCGGCGGACAGTCGCTGCGGCCCCGGCCAATGCGGCCAGTCGACGGTGAACTCATCCACCACTCGACCACCGAGGGCATCCAGCACGGTCACTGTGCGGATGTCCGCACCCAGATGTGCCAACGTCCGGCTCACCCGGGCCAACGATCCCGGCCGGTCCGGCAGTGCGATCCGCAACCGCAGCAACGTGTCCTCCCCGATTCGGCGTTTCGACTCCTCCTTCGGCAGAGTCGCCGGGGGTTGTTTCGACTGCATTGCCGAGAAGTAATAACTCGGCGACGTCGCTGTGCGAGCGGCTCGTAGGGTGGCGCGATGAGTGAGCAGCCGCGGCGGGTACCGGCCAAGCTCGTCGGCGTACCCGAGACCACCCTGTGGACGCTCTATTTCCGGGCCAAAGAGGCGCGGCGCAAGGACGGACCACTTCAGGATCCGCGGGCCCTCGAACTCGTCGATGCCATCGACTTCCCGTTCGACACCCGGTTCGGTAAGGGCGTACCGGAGTTCGGGCAGTTCATCGGCCTGCGTGCGCTGTGTTTCGATCTCATCGTCAACGATGTGCTGCGTACCGACCCCGATGCCTTGGTGGTGGTCCTCGGCGAGGGCCTGGAGACGCAGTTCTGGCGGGTGGACAACGGACGGGTGCGCTGGTTCACCGTGGACCTGCCGGAAACGGCGGAGATCCGCGGCCGACTGCTCGGCGAGGAACCACCCCGGCGGCGCTTGTTCGCGGGCTCGGCCCTGGATGACGGGTGGTGGGCGGCATTGGGGGCACAGCCGACCGATCGGGTGGTGGTGATCGCTCAGGGGTTGCTCATGTACCTGCCACCCTCGGACGTACGGGCGTTGATCGCCCGCTGTGCGCGCGCGTTCCCCGGCGGGGTGATGGCCTTCGACACCGTGCCTCGTTGGTTCTCCGCTGTGATGTCATCGGGAAAGGCCAAGGGCCCGGGCGGCTACGTTGCGCCCCCGATGCCCTGGGGCGTGGATCCGAACCGACTGGTGGGCGGGCTGCGCAAGGATCCGGCGATCTTGACCGCCCGGGTGATCGAGCCGCCCGCGCCGAATCTGGCGATCCGCGGTGCTGTATTGGCCGGCCGGTTGCTGCCGCCGCTGCGCGGGCTCGCCCCGGCGGTGGTCCGACTGGACTTCGCCCCAACGCCGCGGCCCCCGGCCAGTGGGCCGGGGGCTGCGGGTTGGTTGTGACGTGTAGTCAGAATCTGGTGTTATTGCCAGGTGTAGATGACGAATTGGCCGGGGTCGGGGGTCCAGCCGTTGGGTGATCCGTCGGGGTTGGAGGCGGTGTTCTCGCTGTTGTACTTGTACATGAATTCCCGGCCCTGGCCGTAGTCGTGGCTCCAGTTGTCGCTGGTGCGCTCGGCCGGGGTGTATTGGAAGCGCTGGTCCAGT
>DASXPS010000092.1 GCA_036493475.1 Sporichthyaceae bacterium
GTCAACCTCGCTCCCTGCAAGCGGAACAGCGTGCCCACCGCAACCGCGGGGTCGGCCGCCAACAACTCCGGCCAGCCGAACTCGGTCAGCGCGGCGGGCAGGTCGCCGGTCCGGGCCTCGACCAGGTCGGCGAGTGCCTCAGTGAGCAGCGCACGCTCCTCCATGTCCGCGGCGTCGGTGTCCATCGGCCCTACTCCCGCGGCAGTTTCAGGATTCGCCCGGCAATGATGTCGCGCTGGATCTCCGCGGCGCCACCGTAGATCGAGGCGGCGCGCGAATAGAGGAAGTCGTTGCGCCACGCGTCGGCCACCGGGCCGGGCTCGAGCAGCACCTGTCGCGGCAGGTAGTCCAGTGCGGTGTCGAACAGGAACTTCTCGGTGGTGGACATCAGCAGCTTGGCGAAGGACGGCGACGCGCCCAGATCCTCTCCGGCGGACAGCGCGCATACCGCGCGACGGGACAGCAGCCGCAGCGCGTGCAGCAGTTCGTAGGCCTCGCCGGCCACCGCGGCGGGCAGGTCGGGGGCCTCGCGCAGCAGGTCGCCGAGACGCACCCCCAACCAGGTCTGACGTTGCCAGGCCGCGGCGCCGCGTTCCGCGGCGAGGATCTGCATCGCCACCGCCCAGCCGCCGTCGGTGTCCCCGACCGTGCGGCTGCGCGGCACCCGGACGTCGTCGAAGTAGATCGAGCAGAACTCCGCGTCGTCGTTCATGCTCCTCAGCGTCCGCAAGTCAATGCCCGGCGTGTCCATGTCCAGCAACAGCGCGGTGATCCCGCGGTGCGTGGAGTCGCGGGCGCCGGTGCGGCCGAGCAGCAGGCAGCGGTCGGCGACCTGCGCCCAACTGGTCCATACCTTCTCCCCGTTCAGCACCCAGTCGTTCCCGTCGGCATGCATGCGCAGCTGCAGTGACGCGAGGTCAGATCCGGCGCCGGGCTCGGAGAATCCCTGACACCACACCTCGTCGCCGCGCAACAGCCGGGGCAGCACCTCGACGGCCAGCTCGGGCGCGTGGTCCATCACCACCGGCCCCAGCACCTCCTGGGTGCCGAAGGAGAACGGCGGCGGGTAGCCCGCCGCACACAGCTCCTCCACCACCACCGCGCGCAGCATCGCCGCGCCACCGAGCCCGCCGACACGTTCCGGCCAACCCAGCCGGATCCAACCGGCGTCGTAGAGCAACCGCTGCAGGCCGCGCAACGCGGTGAAGGTCGCCGCGACGTCCGGGCCGTGGTCGGTCAGCGACTTGAGTTCACCGCGGTGCTCGGCCAGCCACGCCCGGAACTGCTGCCGGGTCTGCTCGGGCGTGGTCGGCGCGGGAAAGGTCACGCCGGCCGGGCCTCGAGAATGTGCACGGCGCAGGCCGAGGCCAGACCGATGACGTGGGTGAGTCCGACCCGGGCCCCGGCGATCTGTCGGTCCCCGGCCTCCCCGCGCAGGTGGGTGGCCACCTCGTAAAGGTTCGCCACCCCGGTCGCGCCGATCGGGTGGCCCTTGGACAGCAGCCCACCGGAGACGTTGACCGGGGTACGGCCGTCCCGCCACGGCGCCCCGGAATCGATGAACTCCCCGGCCCCGCCCGGCTCACACAGCCGCAGGTTGTCGTAGTGGATGAGCTCGGCGGTGGCGAAACAGTCGTGCAGCTCCACCAGGTTCAGGTCCGCCGGGCCGATGCCGGCCTGCTCGTAGGCCTTGTCGGCCGCTTGTCGGGTCAACGTGTTCACGTCCGGCTGCACCTGTCCGCCGGCCACCCACGGGTCGGAGGTGAGCACCGAGGCGCTGATCTTCACCGCACGCCGCCGCACGTCCGGGTCCAGCGTGCGCAGCTTGGCGCCGGTGGTGAGCACCAGAGCTGACGCACCGTCACCGGTCGGGCAGCACATGGGCAGCGTGTTCGGCCAGGAGATGACGTCGGCGGCGAGGATCTCCTCCAGCGAGAATTCCTTACGGTACTGGGCCAACGGGTTCAGCGTGGAGTGTGCGTGGTTCTTCTGCGCGACCTTGGCGAACTGCTCGGCACTAACACCGTGGGCCAGCGCGTACTGGGTGCCGGCCTGCGCGAACACGCCGGGCATCAACCCGGTGCCGAGCACGCCCTCGGTCTTCACCACCGAGCCGTATCGGCCCTTGGGCGCGAACTCCTTCTTGGCCGGCTTGCTCTTGGCCGCGTTGCCGATCAGACCCATCTTGCCCATCTGCTCGACACCCACGGCCAGGGCGACGTCCGACTCCCCACCGAGCAGCGACAGCATGGCCACCCGCACCGCGGTGGCACCGGTGGCGCAGGCGTTGACCACGTTGTAGACAGGGATCCCGGTCTGCCCGATCTGCTTCTGCAGCCGTTGGCCGTTGTTCGAACTCGCCTCATAGACGTTGCCCATGGTCAGCACGCCGACCTTGCCCATGTCGGTGTCGGCGTCGCGCATCGCGGACGTGGCCGCATCAGCGGCGAGGTCGAGCAGATCCAGGTCGGCGAACCGACCGAACTTGGTCATGGCCGCGCCGATGATCCAGATGTCCTGATCCCCGGTCATGCCGCACCACCACTGTGTCCATTGAGTTGCATGGGCTCGAAGGCGAAGGCAACCGCTTCCACGCCGTCGTCGTCCGTGCCGGCCACAAACGTGGTCAGCCGCACCTTGGTCGAGGCGATCACCGCCGCGGGGTCGCTCATACCCAGCAGGTTGGCCTTCACCGACCCGCCGCCGTCCAGGTCCACCACCACCGAGGTGTACGGCGCGGGCAGGCCGGGGGCGGCGCGGTGCACCACGGTGAACGCGGTGATGGTGCCCTCGGTGCCCAGCGCACGCGACTCGAAATCGGTGTTGAAACACTTCGCACAGCCGTTGCGCCGGTCGAAGTACTCCGCCCCACACGCGGTGCAGACCCTGGCCACCAGGTGCGGCTCCGGCTCCAGCACCAGGTAGTCGACCGCCGGGATGCGAGACATCGGACTCCAAAAGCTCGATTCATCAATGGTCCAGGTGTAGACTATTTTCCAGATCCGCACAAGAGCCCGGGAGACCTGCGTGCCGCTCGATCCCGCTGCCGTCGGAACCGTCGGCGAAGCCCGTCCGATCCGTTGGTCGGGGCGCGATTGCGCGCTGTACGCGCTCGGCGTGGGCGCCGGCACCGATGAACTCGCCTTCACCACCGATAACACCCGCGACGTCGCGCAGCGCATGCTGCCGACCATGCCGGTGGTGCTCGGCACGGATCCCTCGGTGCTCAAGGCCGCCGGCAGCGTCGACTGGACCAAGCTGGCGCACGCCTCGCAGGCGGTCGAGCTGCTCGGCCCGCTCCCGGTAAAGGGCGCGGCCACCACGCGCACCCGGATCGCAGAGATGTGGGACAAGGGCACGGCGGCGCTGGTGGCGCTGGAGACCGAGGCCACGGATGAGACCGGGCGAGCGCTGTTCCGCACCCGCACGGCGCTGTTTATCGGCGGCGCCGGTGGCTGGGGCGGTGAGCGCGGTCCGTCTTCCGCCGACGAGCCGCCGCAGGGCAAGCCCGACGAGACCGTGACCTACGTGACCCGACCGGAGCAAGCGTTGCTGTATCGGCTCACCGGCGACCGCAACCCGCTGCACTCCGACCCGGCCTATGCGCAGCGCGCGGGCTTCGATCGGCCGATCCTGCACGGGTTGTGCACCTACGGCTTCGCCGGCCGCGCGGTGCTGCATGCCGCCGCTGGATCCGACCCGGACCGATTGACCGCGATGTCCGCGAGGTTCGCCGCCCCGGTCCACCCCGGCGACACCCTGCACATCGACCTGTGGGGCGTCGGTCCGGAGGTCCGGTTCGTCGCGCGCACCGACGCGGGCACCGTGGTGCTGTCCGACGGACGGGCCACCATCGGGCGCTGACCACGCGGCTACCATGCGCAGATTCGCCGACAACGTGATGAAGGACGGACCCGGCATGAGTGAACTGGCGATCCTGACGGCCGTGCGGATGAAAGGTCGGGTGGACACGGCGGGTGTCGCCGCTTGTGCCGGTGTCGAGGAGTCTGCGGCAGCCGACGCGTTGGCCGACCTGTTGGCGCGGGAGTTGGTCTCCGGTGGCCCGCAGTACCGGATCACCAAGGACGGCAAGGAGGCGCTGGCCGGCCTCGTTGCCAAGGAGCGCGACGGCATCGACCAGGCCGCGCTGTCCGCCGCGTACCACGACTTCGACCAGGTCAACTCCGCGCTGAAGGCCGCGATCACCGCCTGGCAGATCCGCGAGGACGGCACGCCGAACGACCACAGCGACCCGGACTACGACAGTCAGGTCTTCGACAAGATCCACCGCGTGCACCAGCAGTTCAGTCCCGTGCTGGACCGCACCATCGACACGGTGCCCCGGCTGGCGCAGTACCGGGTGCGGTTCTGCAACGCGCTGGACCGCATCGACGAGGGCGAATCCGCCTACGTCGCCCGCCCGATCCTGGACAGCTACCACACGGTGTGGTTCGAGTACCACGAGGAACTCATCGGGCTGCTCGGGCTGAGCCGCGCCGAAGAGGCCGCGGCCGGTCGCGCCGAATAGCCGTTGCGTCAGGGTTCAGCCCCGTGCGGTGAACTCCAGCGGCAACGCGGAGACGCCCCGCAGCACAAAGCTGCGGTGATAGGTCAACGCCTCCGGCGCGCAGGCCAACCGGATGTCGTCCAGCCGGGCCAGCAATAGTTCAGCGGCCACCCGCAGTTCCAACCGCGCAATGCTGGCGCCCAGGCAGAAGTGCTCGAAGCGGGCGAAGGTCAGATGTGGCGCGCGCTCGGCGTCCAGGTCGAGCGCGCCGGCATCGGTGAAAGCCTCCGGATCGCGGTTGGCCGAGCCGTACACCAGCCACAGCAAGGAGCCCGCGGGCACCTGGACATCGCCGATGGTGCTGTCCGCGGTGCTCACCCGGAACATGCCCTGCACCGGCGCCTCGATCCGCAGCATCTCCTCGACCAGCGGCTCCACCAGCGCCGGGTTCGCCCGCACGCGCTGCGCCAGCTCGGGGTCCCGGGCCAGGTGGAACATCAGCGTGGTGATGGCGTTGGTGGTGGTCTCGTTGCCCGCGACCAGGAACTGCACGAGCATCTGCAGGATCTCGTCCAGCGCCAGCGGCGCCTCGCCGTCCATCCGCGCGGCGACCAGGTCGGTGAGCAGGTCGTCCTGCGGGGTGTGTCGACGGCGCTCCACCTGCTCGGTGAAGTAGTCGTAGAAGGTGTCCACCTCGGCGAAAATCGTGGCGATCTCGTCCTTGGTCTGCCCCACCGCGCCGACCCCGGCGGTGAACGCGTTGGACCAGCGCTTGAACGTGGCCATCTCCGAGGGCGGCACGCCGAGCAGCACCGCGATCACCGTCATCGGCAGCTGGATGGAGAACTGGGAAACCAGTTCCACCGTGCCGTCGGCGAGAAATTCGTCGATGAGTTCACCGGTCACCCGGCGCACGTCGGGCTCCAGTTGCTTGACCCGCTTGGCGCTGAACGCGCCACTGACCAGGGTGCGCTGCCGCTTGTGCAGCGGCGGATCGGTGAACAACAGCACCGGTGACTCGGCGATGCGCAGCCGCCGTTCGGCCTGCCCGCGCAGGTCCGCTGGACTGTCCGGGTCGGCCAGAATCTCCTTGGCCAGCCCCGACACCGAACTGGGGCCGCTGGCCATCGCCGAGGAATAGGTGACCGGGTCGCGCAGCACCTCGATCACGTCGGCGTAGCGGGAGACCACCAACGCGTTGAGCCGTTCGTTGCGGGCCACCGGCGCCTCGCCGCGCAGCACGTCGTAGAGCGGGAACGGGCAGCGCAGCAACGCCGGGTCACCCTCGATCAACCGGCTCAGATCCGCTGGCGTGTAGGGACACTCGGCCACCCCCCGACACTAATCTGCCGGGTACCAAAAGGTCTAGCGCTCATATAAATTGCTCCCGTGACCGACGTCGACGTGCTGGTGCTGGGTTCGGGCGCGGCCGGCCTGGCCGCGGCGCTGTCCGCCCGCGAGTCCGGCGCCGACCGCGTGCTGATCAGCGAGGCGAGCGACGTCGTCGGGGGGTCCTCCCGGCTGTCCGGCGGCATCGTGATGGGTGGCGGCAGCGCGTTGCAGCGCGCGGCGGGCGTCGAGGACTCCGGCGCGGACATGTTCGCCGAATACATGCAGCTGCAGCGGTGGGACGTCGCGGCGGGACCGGTGCGCCGGTTCGCCGAACGCAGTGGGGCGACCATCGACTAGCTGGCCGGGCACGGGGTGCCGTTCTTCCAGCGGCTGATCTTCGGCGGGGACGAGCGCAAACCACGCTCGCACTGCGTGGACGGCGGTGGCCAGGCGCTGGTGGATGCGCTGCGCCGGGCCTGCGAGGCGGCCGGGGTGGACATCGCGTTGGGGCGCCGGGTGGATCGGCTGATCACCCGTCAGGATGGCGGCGTCGCGGTGCTCGGTGCCGCGGTGGCCGGTGACGAGTTGACCGCGGGTGCGGTGGTGGTGGCCACCGGCGGCTTCGGTGCCTCCCGGGCACTGCTCGAGCAGTTCTTCCCGTCCGCCTGGGATCCCCAGCGCACCTGGTATATCGGCCACGACGGCGCGCTGGGCGACGGATTCGCACTCGGCGCGCAGGTGGGCGCGCAGATCGCCGGGGTGGACCGCGGGCTGCGCACCCTGGGCCCCGGCCGCACGTTCATCAACGAGGCGTTCCTACCCGGCTGGACCGTGCTGCTGGACGGCACCGGTCGTCGATTCGCCGACGAGACCGCGCCCTACGGGATCCTCGACGGACTGGTGCGCACCCGCGGCAACCGGGCGATTGTGCTGCTCGACGAGGCCTGCCTGCACCCGCCCGCGGCGCTGCTGACGCGGTACACCGATTGCTACAAGCAGGTCTGGCCCAACCATCCGCCGTTCCGGCCCCGGCACTACCGTCCGGACCTGATGGAAACTCTGCTGGCCGATGGCCGGGCGCACGCCGCGGACGACCCGGCCAAGCTCGCCGAGGCAATCGGTCTCGATCCGGGCGTGCTCATCGGCGAAGTCCAGCGGTACAACGCGAACGCCGACGCCGGCCACGACGCCGACTTCGGCAAGAAGGCGGACTTCCTGCTGCCGCTGCGCACTCCCCCGTTGTACGCGGTGCCGGTGCGCCCGGTGACGGTAAACGTCACGGGTGCCGGGCTGCGGGTGGACGATCGGGCCCGGGTACTCGGCACCGACGGGCGGCCGGTGGCCGGGTTGTTCGCGGCCGGCGAGTGTGTGGGTGGACTGCTCGGCCCGGTGTACATGGGCAGCGGCAATTCCCTGGGCCTGGCCGTGGGCATGGGCCGCATCGCCGGCGAGGAGGCGGTCGCTCATGCATGAGCAACCGCAGATGACCGTCACCTGCGCGTTGGGCAGCACCGCCGGCTGCGTCACCAAACTCGCCGAATTCCGCGCCGCCGGCGCGGACGAGGTGGTCACCTACGGCAGCACCCCCGGCCAGAACGCCGGCCTGCTCGCTGCCTGGCGGGCCCGATGACCTTCGCCGCACTGCACGCCGCACAGCGCCCCGACGAGATCGCGTTGCGTGGCCCCGACATGGATCTGACGTGGGGTCAGGTCGACGCCTGGCTGCGCCGGGCGGTGACCACGCTGCTGCGACTGGACCTCGGGCCGGCCCGGCGGGTGGCCATCGTCGCGGAGAACAGTGGGGCCACCCTGCTCACCTACGTGGCGGCCACCCTGGCCGGCGTCTCCGCAGTGGCCACGAACTTCCACCTGGAGCCCGCGGAGCTGGCGTTCGTACTACGCGACTCCGGCGCGGCTGTGCTGCTCACCGACCCGGCCACCGCGGACCGGGCCCGCGCGGGCGCCGAGCGGGCCGGGGTGACCCCGGTGATCGAGGACCTGGGCGTCACCGGGGACGACCCCGAACCGCCCACCGATCACCCGCCGCTGCCCACTCTGGTCTACACCTCCGGCAGCACCGGGCGACCCAAGGGCGTGCGGTTGCCACCGACCAGTTGGGTCGGCGGGGCGGACATCGTCGAACACGTGCAGAAGCTGTCCGGCAGCACCACGATCCCGCACGGCCGGCATCTGGTGTCCGGGCCGATGTATCACGCCGGACCGTTGGCGGGCACCCGGTTGTTCCTCGGCGGTGCGGCCACCACCGTGCTGCACCGCTTCGACGCCCACGCATGGTTGACGGCCGTGCAACGCGACCACATCGGTTCCACGATCATGGTGCCCACCCACTTCCAACGCCTGCTGGCGCTGCCCGCCGCGGAGCGCGCGCGTTACGACACCTCCAGCCTGCGGTTCGTGTTGCAGGTCGGTGCGAAGTGCCCGATCGAGGTGAAGCGGGCGATGATCGACTGGCTGGGCGAGGTGCACTGGGAGAGCTACGGCGCCAGCGAGGTCGGCACCACCTGCCTGATCGGCACCGCGGAATGGCTGCAGCGGCCCGGCTCGGTGGGCCGGGCCATCCCACCGTTCGAGGCGTTCGTGCTCGACGAGGACGGTCGACCGGTGCCGCCCGGCACCCGCGGCCGGCTGTACTTCCGTGACACCTCCGGGTACGGCATGCGCTACCTGCACGGGGGCGTCGACGACCCGTTCGCCGGACCGGGCGAGTTCACCCTCGGCGAGATCGGGGTGATGGACGAGGCGGGCTACGTGTGGATCACCGATCGGTTCGCGGATCTGGTGGTCACCGGCGGGGTGAACATCTACCCGGCCGAGGCCGAGGCCGTGCTGGCCGCGCACCCGGCGGTCAACGAGGTCGTGTGCATCGGCGTGCCGCACCCCGACCTCGGCGAGCAACTGCTCGCCCTGGTCGGGCCCGCCGACCCGGCCACGCCGCCCGACCCCGACGAGCTACTCGCCCACTGCCGCGCGAACCTCACGCTCTATAAGTGCCCGCGCGAGCTGACCGTCGTGGAATCGCTGGCCCGTACCCCGGTCGGCAAGATCGACAAGCGCACCATCCGCGCGCCCTACTGGGCGTCAGCCTGATTGAGCCGCCTGGAAGAACGGCACGGTGGCGATGGTCAGCCCGCCGTCCACCGGGATCACCTGACCGGTCACATACGCCGCGGCCGGTGAGGCCAGCCAGCAGATCACCGCGGCCACGTCCGCTGCCTGCCCGGAGCGGCCCAACGGGATCAGCGCGTTGGTGCGGGCCTCGCGGGCCGGGTCGGTCTGCCGGTCGGCGGTCATCTCGGTACTGATCCGACCCGGCGCCACCGCGTTGACCCGGATCCCGCGCGGCGCCAGCTCCAGCGCGGCGGCCTGCGTGTAGGACACCACCGCGGCCTTGCTCATCGAGTACACCCCGGTGCCCGGCACCGGCATGAAGGCCGACATCGACGCCAGGTTCACCACCGCGCCACCGGCCCCGGCCAAGGCCTCGGTGCAGGCCCGGGTCATCAGCACCGGACCGAGCACATTCACGTCCATCACCGTGCGGTAGTCCGCGATGCTCATCTCGGCGAGCGTCCCGCCGCGCACGATGCCCGCGTTGTTCACCAAAACGTCCAGCGTGGACAGCCCGGCGGCGCAGGCGCCGACCGAATCCGGATCGGTCACGTCCAAGGTCACGGCCTTGGCGCCGATGGACGCCGCGGCCTCGGCGGCGACATCGCCGTTCACGTCACCGATGATGACCTCGTGACCCGCCGCGACCAATGCCCGCGCGGTGGCCAGCCCGATGCCGCGCGCGGCCCCGGTGACCAACGCGGTCACTGCGCCACTCCGACGTATTCCGCGGCGATGGCGTCCGCGTCGACCTCGGAAACCTCACCGGCGAAGGAAATCCGGCCCCGGTTGAGCAGATACACGTAGTCCGCGGCCTGCAACGCGCGGGCCACGTACTGCTCGACCAGCAGCAGGCTGGAACCTTCCGCGGCCAACCGCTCCAAGAACTCGAAGATCTCATCGACGATCTTCGGGGCCAGGCCCATGCTTACCTCGTCGAGCAGCACGAAGCGGGGCTGCTGCACGTAGGTGCGGGCCAACGCGAGCATCTGCTGCTCGCCACCGCTCATCGTCCCGGCGACCTGGGACAGTCGCTCGCCCAGCCGCGGGAAGGCGGACACCGCGCGGGCGATGGACTCCTTCTCGCTGCCCGGCTTGCTCTGCAGCACCAGGTTGTCCCGCACCGTCAGATTCGGGAACACCCCTCGGCCCTCGGGCACATGACACAGCCCGCGGGCGCACAGGTCGTGCGGCGGCAGGCCGAGCACCGACTCCCCGTCGAGCCGGATGTCCCCGCCGGTGGGCCGGATCAGTCCGGACGCGGCACGCAGCAGCGTGGTTTTCCCGGCCCCGTTCGGTCCGAGCAGCGCGACGATGGAGCGCGGTGGCACCACCAGGTCCACCCCGCGCAGCACCTGGGTGCCGCCGTAGCCGGCGTCAACGCCGCGCAGTTCGAACATCAGCGATCCTTGGTGGCGGCCAGGTCAGGGGCCGGCACGGCCGCATCGGCGGGCGCGACCCCGGCTATCTTCGCCGAGCTGCCGTAGCAGACCGGCTTGCTGCCCTTGGGCGCAGAGAAGCCCTGGGCGTCCAGCTTCAGCGGGTAGTAGCAGTCATCGACCACCGCGTGGTCGCCCTTGACGAAGGTCGCGCCCGGCGTGAGCCCGCCGAGCTTCTCGCTCTTCAACTGCCACAGGCCGTCGAGCACCATCGCCGTGGTCACATTGCCGGCCCGGGCCTTGGCCGCCTCCTTGGCAAGTGCGGCCTCGAACAACTTCCCGGAGGCCCAACCCAGCAGGGTTTGTTGGTCCTCCGGGTTGCTCGGCGCGTAAAGCTTCATCGCCGCGTGGAAGGCCTGGATCGCCGCGGAGTCGTTGGTGGTGTAGGGCACCACGCCGCTGCCCAGGAAGGTGTTGTTGTGGCGCAGCCCTTGGTCGGCGGCAGCCTGCGCGGACACCGCGATGGCACCGGTGGCGATGATCGGGTAGTAGTTCAGCGAGGCGCAGGAGCGGGCGGCGCGAATGGAGGCGGAGCCGTCCAGGCCGAAGAAGATGAGGTTGACCTTGGACGCCTTCATCTGCTGACACTCGGAGGTGAAGTCCGGCTGGGTGAGCGACACCGCCAGCGAGGGACCCAACTCAACCTTGGCCCGCTGCACGCTCTTCGGGAAGTTGTTCTTCAGCCCGGTGCAGATCGAGGCCTCGACGCAGTAGAAGATGCCCGCCTTGGGGGTGCCCTTGACCAAGGCCGCAGCCTCCACCACCGCTCCGTCGTAGGAGGTCAACGGCGCGCCACCGGTCGGGAACAGGTACGGGCTCTGTGTCCAGTCGACCGCGGTGATGTCGCCACCGACGACCGGGACCTTGTCCCGTTCGGCGGCCGAACGCAGGGCCGCGATGGCGATCGGCACGCCACCGCCGACCATGGCGATGCCGCCCTTGTCGTGGATGATCGTGTTCCAGTTCGAGGCGACCTTGGCCGGGTCGGACCCGTCGTCGAGTTGGGTGAGCTGGATCGGGTGGCACTGGACGCCGCCGCGGGCGTTCACGTCGCGAACCCAGACGGCCAGCCCGGTGCGCAACCCGGAGATGGCCGCGCCGACCAGGCCCGAGGAGGCCAGCGTCTGCCCGATGACGATCGGCGAGAGCGTGGCGGTGCACGCGGTGGACGCGCCTGCCGCGGTGGTGGTGGCGCCGGCGGTGCCGCCCTTGGCGGTCGCGCCGTTCGTGGTGGCGGCCGGTGCCCCGGTGGCGGTGGTGGTGGTGCCCGCGGCGGGCGCGGCACCGCCGGCCGAGGCCGCTGGTGCGCCCGGTCCGGTGCCGAGGGTTGATGGTCCGGCCACCGCCGGTGCCTGCCCGGCGACCTTGGCCGCGGCGGCATCGGCGGCGGCCTGGACCAGAGACTTGTTCTCATCAGCCGCGGCCGGGCCGTAGCCGTTGCCCGCCGCGACCACCCGATCGTGGTTGACTCGGTTGCCGCCGCACCCGGTGACCAATGCAAGGGACAGCGCAGCGACCGCCGCCACCGTCATCCGCGTGCGCCGACGGCGCCACCCGTTGTTGTTCACCACGAACCTCCTCGAGCGGGCCGCCCCGGCAGCGGTAGGGCCATCCGGCGCCCGGCCGGCCCCGTGGCCCGGCCGGAATGCCGATGAGCGCCGCGGGCCAGCGCAACGGTCAGCGCGCCCTGCGACGCGGCGGCGGCGAGAATCGCCCCGGCCCCGAAGCCGAGCTGGAGTACCTGGTCGGCCCGCGACCCGGTGAAGTACAGCGGCACCACGTAGAGCAGGCCCGGTGCCAGGAAGGCGGCGGTGATGGTCCGGGTGCCCGCGATCGCCAACACGGCAAGGGCAACCAGGGACTGCACGTAGTTGAACGCGTCCTGGGTGACGCCACCGAACAGCGAGGCATACAGCCCGCCGGAGACGCCGGCGATGAAGCCGGACAGGGTGAACACCAGCACCCGGGAGACGTTCACCGCGGTGCCCAACGTGGTCAGCGCGGTCGGCGAATCCGCCATGGCGCGCAGCAACCGGCCCAGCCGGGTGCGCTCCACCAACAGCACGATGCCCACCGCCACCAACGCGAAGGCCAGCAGCAGGTAGTAGTAGCGCTTGTCCGACTCGAAGCCGCCCGGTCGGCGGGTGAGCAATTGCCCGCCACCGAACATGTAGTCCTTGCTGTACGCGAACTGCGCCAACACGATGCCGAAGCCCAACGTGGCCAGCGCCAGGTACAGCCCGGACAGGCGGATCGCGGGCACCGAGACGATCAGGCCCAACGGCAGACACCACAGGCCGCCGATGAGCACGGCCAGCACCCACGGAGCGCCGTTGTTCGCGGCGTGACCGAACCCGGCCGCACCCACGGCGGCAAAACCGAAGTGGCACAGGGAAATCTGGCCCGAAGTACGCACCAACAGGTGCAGCGAGGCGAACAGCAGCACCTGGGTCATCGCGACGTTGTAGCCGGGCAGCTTGGAGCCGACCAGGTGCGGCAGCGCGATCAGCACGGCGAGCAGTACCACGAACGCCACCGCGCGGCCGCGGACGTCCAGCAGCGGCGCGGGGCGCGGCCGGGCACGCACTACCCGGCCGACCTCGACCAGCTTGCGCCGCGGGATCACCAACAGCCCGATGAACAGCACCAGGAACGGCACCGCGAGGTGGATGCCCTGCAGTTGGTGGGTGTGCCCGGTGGCCTTGCTCGTCACCGCCTGCAGCACGCCCACCGCCAGACCGCCGACGAAGCTCATCGGCAGGTTGGTGAACCGGGCGATCACCGCGGCGCCGAAGGCCTGCACCACCAGCAGCGAGAGCACGTTGATGTCCAGCTGCGACTGGGTCTGCGCGAACAGGATCCCGGACACCGCGGCGAAGCAGGAGCCGATCACCCAGGACGCGCGGCGCACCCGGGTGGGCGCGGTGCCCGACATGGACAGCAGCTGCGGGTCGTCGACCACGCCGCGCATCGCGGTGCCCAGCCGAGAGAAACGGAAGAACAGGAACAGGGCGACGGCGGCGACGGTGCCCACGCCGAAGGTGACCAGGTCATCGACGGTCACCGAGGCACCGGAAACGGTGAACGCCTGCTTCTGGGACAGGAACGGGTCGAAGACCAGACCGGTGTCACCGAAGCCCAGGCCGAGGATGGCCCGGATGGCGACCAGCAAACCGACCGTGCCAACGATGCGGTAGGCGGTGGACACCGGGGCCAGCACGACGGCGAGGCGTTCCAGGATCAACCCGGCCAGAGGTGCCATCACGAACACGACGATGAGGAATGTCCAGCCCCAGGGGATGCCCTGACGCTGCCTCAGGCCGTAGAAGACGTAGGCCGCACCGGCGCACACCGCGCCGTGGGCGATGTTGAACACGCCGGAGGTCTTGTAGGTGAGCACCAAGCCCATGGCGGTGAGGCCGTAGATGGAGCCGGTGATGATGCCGAAGATGACGAACGGGATGTAGCTACTCATGCCTCTGCCTCGCAAGCTCGGCAGAGTCATGAGGCACGGTCATGCTGTGCTCATTCGTTCGCTCGCTGCGCTCGCTCACCGCGGCACACACCCCGCACCGCGGACGGTCGTCGCCGACCGGCAACGGGACCGCGTTCTTTCCGCGCAGCAGTAGGCAGTCGGGGTGGTGCGCGCGGGTCATGCCGGCTGCGCTGACCAGGATGAGCACCTCACCGGTCGGCGCATCGATGCGCGCGGGGGCGAGCTCCGGACTCAGCAGGCGCTGTTGGCGGCGCAGGTCGCGGAAACCGCGGCGCACCTCACGCATCCCGACCAGGATCCACAGCACCCCGCCGAGCACGACGGCCCCGGCGCCCAGGCAGGCACCGACCAGCCAGGAGATCTGGTCCCGCCAGACGACCTTGTCCGACAGCGCCACCCAACAGATGGCCATCACGACGACGCCGACGGCCGCGAGGATGCCCGGCACGATGCCGTAGCTCGCCCGCCACGGGCTGGGGTCGGTCAGGTAACGACCGGTCGGCCGGGGTCGGACCGGCGGAGCCTCCGCCTCACGCGGGGGCGCGGTGCGCCCGGCTGCGGCGACTGTGGTCACCCGTCAATGCCTCGTCCTGCGGCCACCCGGCGGGAGACCTCGGCGTCGATGTAGGCGTGCAGCTCGCTGCGTCGCTCCTCCTGCTCCCGGCGCATCGTGTCGCCCTGGGCGGCCAGCTCGCGCCACTCATCACGCAGGTCGGCGGAGATCCACAGCACCGCGGCCGCGGCCAACAGCACCACGCCGGTCAGCCCGCCGGAGACCAAGTACGGGATCTGCTCGGCGATGTACTCGGTGCCGGACGTACCCACGTAGCCGACGATCAGCAGGACGATGCCGGCAACGGCGCAGGCGATGGCACCGGCGCGGTCCCACTGCACCCGCAAGTACTTGATCAGTTCGCCCATGGCCCTACCGACCTCCCACCACGCGCACACCGATCGTCAGCAGCGCCCCGAGCAGGCCCATCCCGGCGATCGCCAGATACGGCCCGTCCAGGCCGTGACCGACCTTGATGCCGGCCACGCTCACTGCGGGCTCGGCCACGATCAGCCCGCGGGTGGGCGGGGCACCGGTGCTCGGCACGCTCACGCCGGGCGCCGGCACGCCGGCCGGCGCGAGCGCCGCGGGCACGTCCGGGGCGATGCCCGACGTCGGCGGCGGGCCGCCGCCGGGTGCACCGACCACCCCGCCGACCGGCGTGGCCGGTTCCGGGGTGAGGTCGACGTTGGCCACCGAGTACGCGGTGGTCTGGGTGAGCTTGGTGGCGCCGTTGTAATAGCCGTTCTGCGGCGGCGCGGCGAAGGTGTATTCGACGATGTAGGCGCCGGAGATCAGCCCGTCCTTGATCTGCTGCGGGGCCTGGAAGCGGATGGTGACCCCGGCGTTCTTGAACGCGGCCAACGCGGCGTCGGTCGGGATCTGGTAGGTCTGCTTCTGGCCACCCTCCACCTGAGTGATCGTGAAGTAGCCGTCCTGAATGCCGATGTCCGGGTCGTGGAAGGTCTGCCCGCCCCCCGGATAGGGATAGACCGGCACCGGAACCGGCGGCTGGTTGGGCACGCCGGGGATCGGCACCGGCACCGGGATCTGGCTGGGTGAGGTCTTCGGCATCTCGAAGGACAGGCCGGGCACCGAAATGCGCCCGATGGAGCTGCTCGAGGTCCGGGTGAGCTTGCCGGCCGCGGTGGCGGCCACGCTGACCACCGAGCGCACGTCGGACAACGTCACATAGGGGCCGACCGCCACGGTGTCCGCGAAGGTATTGGCGACCGCGCTGACCCCACCGTCCCGGTCCTCGGTGACGCTGGCCGCGGAGGTGGCGCCGGAGCCCGCCTGGCCCGCGGTGGAGGAGGCCCGGGTGATGTAGTCACCGCTCTCCGCGTGCAGCACCACGCCCGGGTAGGACACGGTCTGCGGGTCCGAGCCCGCGGTGGTGGCGGCGATGAAGGGGTAGGGCGGCACCGGGAAGTTGAACAGGGCGCCGCCGGTGCCGGGCAGGCCGGGCACGGTGTCGCCCGCGTAGGGCAGCTGGGCGCTGGCATCGCGCAGGTCGAGGCTGGTCTGGCGCACCTCGGCCTGCGGGCCGCCACCCTCGATGTCGATACCCGTGGGGATCGAGGGATTGCTGATGGTCTGAGTGAACGTCTCGGTGCGGGCAACGGCGGCGTAGCTGGCGTCCGCTCGCGCGCTCGACGCGGGCAGCACGACCCAGCCCGCCGCGCCGACGACAAGGACGCCGAGCGCGACGCCGGACCGACGCGGGTGGGGACGCTTCATGACACTCCGGGACGGAAAAGGTCAAGTCCTCAATATTTGTATCAGAGACTTAATTCGTTTGGAAGGGCACAATTCGACCCACCGCCGAGCGGCGTCAGGATGTGCCCGACTCAACCCGAAAACCACCGGTTTGACGAGATGTTGAACCCAGCCAGTCCGTGGGCGTCGTGCTCAGGTCAAGAGCCCGGGCGTGCCGCACGGCGTTCCAACGCCCGCAGGGTCTCAGCGTTGGCGTAACCGACGCGGGTGGCTATGGCCTCGCTGCTGAGGTCACTCGTCCGACGCAGATGGGCGGCGCGTTCCAGCCGCAGCCGGTGCACGATGTCCAGTGGACTCATGGCGAGCACCTCGCGCGTGCGTCGTTCCAAGGTGCGCCGGCTCGTGCCGATCGCGTGCGTGGCAATACCCACGTCGAACGGCTCCGCCAAGTGCTTGCGGACGAACCGCTCGAAGGCGAGCACGAGCGGATCGTCGTGTTGGAGATGGTCGTAGACCACGTACGCCGACTGCGACGGCCGCTCATCGATGAGCAATAGGCGGGCGACGTGGCGGGTGAGCTCCGGGCTGATGGAACGCAGGATCGCCAGCCCGAGGTCGATGTGGGCGAAGGCGGCGCCGGCGGTGAGCATCGGGCCGTCGGCAACAACCATCCGTTCCAGGTCCAGGGACACCTCCGGGTAACGCGCGCGGAAGGTGGGGGTGAGGAACCAGGTGGTGGTGGCGAGCCGACCGTCGAGGTGGCCGGCCTCCGCGAGCGGGAACACACCGGTGCAGGCGGCCGCCAGCCGAGTGCGGTGTGGGTCGAGCGATCTCAACGTCCGGACCAGCGCCCGGGTGTCGCGCTGTTCCAGGGCCGCTTCGGTGGCCGCTCCGGTGAAGGTGCCGAGGGTGGCGACCACGACGACGTCGAGATCGTCGAGTTCACGCAAGGTGCGGGTGGTGGGGATCAGCATGCCGCTCGACGCTGTCGCCCGCCGGCGCAGCCCGGCGATCGACAGCTCGATGGGCGGGATGGCGGAGTCGACCGAGTCCCGGACGGCCTCGGCGGTGCCGATGATGTCGACCAGCGAGGCGACCGCGGAGCCCAAACAACCGTCGAGTGCGACCAATCCGATGCGCATGGCGCAAATGATAGTGAACCGGGCGCATACGCCACTAGCTGGGCGCGCCGCCCGGCTAATATCGTGACACGCGAGGCCGGCGCACGGGGCGAGCGGCCGAACGAAGGACGGTCGGGCCTTGCTGTTCGGCAGGCGGAGCGAGTGCGTGACCCTCGACGGGTTGATCGCGGGTGCGCGCGCCGGGCAGAGCCAGGTGCTCGTCGTGCGCGGCGAGGCCGGCATCGGGAAGACCTCGTTGCTCGATTACCTCGAGTCGAGCGCTGCTGGTTGCCGCATTGCACGGTCGGCCGGCGCTGAAGCCGAGATGGAACTCGCCTACGCCGGGCTGCATCAGATCTGCGGTCCGTTCCTGGATCGACTCGAGCGTCTGCCCGATCCGCAACGCATCGCGCTCAGCGCTGCGTTCGGGCTGATCCGCAGCGAGGCGCCGGATCGATTCCTGGTCGGCCTTGCGGTGCTGGATCTGTTGGCGGACCGGGCCGAGGAGCGGCCGCTGATCTGCCTCATCGACGATGCGCAATGGCTCGATCGGGCCTCCGCGCAGACCCTTGCCTTCGTGGCACGCCGGCTGGTCGCGGAGCGGATCGTTCTGGTTGCCGCGATCCGGGAGCCGAGCGAGGAAGGCGACTTCCGCGGCCTGCCGGAGCTCACGGTCACCGGCCTCGGTGAGGTGGACGCGGGTCAGCTGTTGGACTCGGTGGTCATGCGGCCCATGGATGCCCGGGTACGGGATCGGATCATCGCCGAGACCCGGGGCAACCCACTTGCTCTGCTCGAGCTGCCACGGGCCTGGACGACGGCCGAGCTGGCCGATGGCTTCGAGCGGTCGGAGGAGTTGAGCAGCCGCATCGAGGAGGGCTTCATCCGGCGGCTGACCACGCTGCCGCAGGACACTCAGCGCCTGCTCGTCACAGCGGCCGCGGAGCCGCTCGGCGACGCAACGCTGCTGTGGCGGGCGGCCGCGGTGCTGGGGCTCGGGCCCAACGCCGGCGATGCGGCCGAGGCGGCCGGGTTGATCCAGTTCGGCGCCCGGGTTCGCTTCCGGCATCCGTTGGTGCGTGCGGCGGCCTACCGCAGCGCATCCACGCAACTGCGCCAGGACGTACACCGGGCGTTGGCCGAGGTGACCGATGCCGGCGTCGACCCCGACCGACGCGCGTGGCATCTCGCGCACGCCACGCAGTCGCCGGACGAGGAGATCGCTGCTGCGCTGGAGCAGTCGGCGGCGCGAGCACAATCCCGCGGTGGTTTGCTGGCCGCCGCCGCTCTGCTGGAACGGGCGGCACGCCTCACGCCCGACCCCACGCGGCGCGCTGACCGCGAGCTTGCCGCGGCCTGGCGCAAGCGCGGTGGTGGTGCCCTCGATGCCGCTCTCACGCTCCTCGCTGCGATCGAGGCGGGCCCGGCCGATGAGTTGCGGGCTGCCGAGGTGAAGCACCTGCGGGGACAGATTGCCTTCGATCAGCGGCGCGCGACAGACGCCGTGGGACTACTTGTCGACGCCGCCCAGCAACTCGAGCCGCTCGATGGCGACCTGGCCCGGGAGGCGTATCTGGAGGCTCTCGGCGCCGCGATCTTCTCCAGCACGACACAGGAGGAGGCAAGCGTGGTCGCGAAGGCCGCGCGGGCTGCAGCCCCGACCGAGGGGCAGCTGCGGATCACCGACCTGATGCTCGACGCGTTGGCCACGCGAATCGTGGAGGGCCACGCTGCGGCGGTGCCGTCCCTCGCCCGGGTGTTGGAGAAAGTGCGCAGTGTCGACTACCGCATCGAGAATGTCGGCAAGCTGATCTGGCTGGGCCGCAACCCCTTCGCCGGATACCTCGCCACCGATCTGTGGGATTTCGAGGCAGGGCGGATGCTGGCCGAGATGCAGGTGCAGCGCGCCCGGGACACCGGCGCGCTCGTCCAATTGCAATTTGCGGTCAACATCCTCGCGGTCCACGAGTTGCTGGCCGGGCAGTTGCCCGATGCCGCCGCGCTGGTCGAGGAGGACCGCATGGTCTCCGAGTTCACCGGCAATCCGCCGGTCGGCTATGCCGCGACGCTCCTCGCTGCGTTGCGTGGCACTGACGAGGCGGCGTCGCGGCTGATCGCTTCGGCGCGAGACGAAGCATCGGCATTGGGCGAGGGACGGATCGTCACGTTCGCCGGCTACGCCAGTGCCCTGTTGAACAACGGCCTCGGCCGGTACGACATCGCGGTGCAGGCCGCGCGCGAGGTCTTCGACCGTGATGTCGTGGGCGGGTACCAGATGATGGTGGTCTCCGAGCTTGCCGAGGCGGCCTCGCGTACGGGCGACACCGAGCTGGTGGTGGCGGCTCTGCAGCGGATGTCGGAGCGGGCTCGTGCGGCGCCCACCGAGTGGGCGTTGGGGATGGAAGCCAGACTCCGCGCGATGTTGAGTGGGGAGAAGGCAGGCGCGTCGTTCCGCGAGTCGATCCAGCGCCTGGACCGCGCGGGCCTGCGCATGGAGGTGGCCCGGGGTCACCTCCTCCACGGCGAGTGGCTGCGGCGCACCGGCGAACGGATCAAGGCACGCGCGCAGCTGCGCACCGCCCACGATCTGTTGCTTGCCATGGGGGCGGCGGCCTTCGCCGAACGCGCTCGGCGGGAACTGGTCATGCTGGGCGAGAAGGGACTGCAACGCAGCGTCGAGACCACCGAAGAGCTGACCGTGCAGGAGTTCCACATTGCGCGCTTCGCCCGTGACGGCCTGTCGAATGCCGAGATCGGCGCTCGCCTCTTCATCAGTCCGCGGACCGTTGAGTGGCACCTCGGGAAGGTTTTCACCAAGCTCGGCATCTCCTCGCGCAGACAGCTCCGAAAGGCGGTCCTAGATTTCGCGCCCGACTAGGGCGTGTCTGGGAGACATGCCCCAGCCCTCAGTGACCGGCGCTCTGGCCGCCGTCGATGTGCAGGATCTCGCCGGTGACGAACGAGGCGTTCTCCAGGTAGAGCACACCTTCCACGATGTCGCTGATGGTGCCCATCCGGCCCAGGGGGTGCATCCCGGCCAGGCCCTCGTAGGTTTCCGGCGCGTGCATCGGGGTCTGGATGATGCCGGGCGCAACGGCGTTGACCCGCACGCCCCGCTTGGCGAATTCGATGGCCAGCGACTTGGTCGCCGACTGCAGGCCGCCCTTGGTGAGCGAGGCCAGGACCGAGGGCACGTTGCTGTTCGCGTGGTCGACCAGGCTGGTCGTCACCTGCACCACGTGGCCGCCCTCGTTCTGGCGCAGCATCTGCGCGATGGCCAACTGCGTGGTGGCGAAAAAGCCGGTGAGGTTGACCCCGATCAGTGCCTGGTAGTCCTCGACGGTGTAGTCGGTGAACGGCTTGGCGACGAAGATGCCCGCGTTGTTCACCAGGGTGTCGACGCGGCCGAACTCGCGCACGGCGGTGTCGATCACGTTGCGGGCCACGGCCGGATCGGCGATGTCGCCGGCGACAGTGACCACGAGGGCGTCATCGGAGGCGGCGATCGAGCGGGAGTTGGCGACGACGGCCCAACCCTGCTTGCGATAGGCCTGCACGAGCGCGGCGCCGATGCCCTGCGATGCGCCGGTGATGACGGCGACTTTCTGGTTGACGGTGGTCACGATGTGGGTCTCGCTTTCAGTTGTTCGGCACGCCGAGGAAGGGGAACTCCGACTGGAGGTCGGCGTGCGGTGTGACGCCGCTGAAGCTGAACTTTCCGTTGGTCAGGTAGGCGGTCCGGGCGGCGAAGACGTCATCGGTCGGGACCCGGCCGTTGGGGTAGGTGGACGGAAGCCTGCAGTCGTAGTTGAGGATGTCGGGAAGCAGGGTTAGCGCCGCCCCGCGCGCCGCGTCCGGCGGGTAGCCGTGTTCTTGCAACAGCTCAGACAACGGCTCCCAGTAGAGCTTCACATCGTCGGCCGGGTGACCGGCGTTGAAGTCATTCTTCTGCTCGTCGGCGATGACGATCGGGTTCATCGACGGATGCCCGTCCCGCTCCACCTGCACGAGTTTGCCGTCGCGGCGCACGCTCACCGTGGCCCATACCCCGAACACCGGGCCGGCGCCCAGCATGTGGTTGGGCACCTCCAGCGCGATGCTCAGCACGTTCTTGCCCGCGAAGGTGTCCTCACCGGTCCACTGGAAGCCGTGGAAAAAGCCTTCGGCGTCGGCAAAGAATGGGTCGCTGCGCACTCCGAAGAACAACCGACAACGGGCCGAGCTGACGGGCTGCGCCGTTGCGTCGAACCCGACCGGCGTGGACTCGATGAGCACCTCACCGGTCGGCTCAGGCTGTCGGGCCTGCTCGCCGGTTGCGTAGTAGGCGGTCGCGGTCTGCTTGCCATCGACCGGCTGGGAGAACACGAAGCTGAACGCCACCTCGGCGTGCTCGTCGGCGTCGTTGTCGATGTGAATGCGGTAGACCGCATCCGGGTGGAACTCCGAGCCGGTCATGAACGGATTGGCGTCGATGATCAGCACGGTCCGGTCCGGGTTGTCCGGCGCGGAGAAGACAAACAGGTCGGTGAGGTCGAGACGTGCGTCGTCCTCGGGGAATTTGAGGGCCGCGGCGCTGAAGTGATTCGACATGAGATGAAGCCTCGCGCCGCAACTGCGCCGGGCGCGCCAGGGGAATGCCCGGGCCGATGCCGGGTCAAGCACGGGTTGCGGTCGTGGCGAAGGGGACCAGGTACCAACCCGTGTATTCCCCTGGCGCGCGGCGCGCTGCGAAACAGAAGTATCGGCCGCATGGAGTTTCTGGTCACGATGGCGACGCTGGTACCGGACGGAACAACGGACGAGGTGGTTGCGGAGATCCGTGTCCGCGAGGCCGCCCGCTCGCGTGAGCTTGCCGCGCAGGGTTACCTGTTGCGGCTGTGGCGACCCCCGCTGCAGCCAGGTGAATGGCGCACGATCGGGCTGTTCGCGGCCGCCGATGAGGTGAAGCTCGAGGACGTGCTCGCGTCGATGCCATTGCGGATCTGGCGCCGCGACGAGGTGGTTGCGCTCGGCACCCATCCCAACGACCCGGCACCGACCGCAGCGGCGAGTGCCCCGGAGTTCCTGACCACCTTCACCGTGACGATCCCCGACGACGCAGATCCGCAAGAGGTGGCCGACATCAAGGCCGGCGAAGCCGATCGGACGCGCGAGCTGGCTGCGCAGGGACACCTCGTCCGCCTGTGGATGCTGCCGCCCACGCCGGGAAGCCGGCACGCCCTTGGCCTGTGGCGAGCCGACAACGAGAAGCAACTGGCAGCGATCCTCTCCTCGCTGCCCATGGACAAGTGGATGACCACAGGCACCACGCCACTCACCGAGCACCCGAATGACCCGGCCATCAATCCCGACAGGAGATCCTCATGCCACGCGTGACCGTCGGCACCGAGAACAGTGCGGCCATCGACATCCACTACGAGGACCACGGTTCCGGGCAACCGGTGGTGTTGATCCACGGATACCCGCTCAACGGCGCATCGTGGGAGAAGCAGGAGCGGGTCTTGCTGCACGCCGGCTACCGCGTCATCACCTACGACCGCCGCGGCTTCGGCAAGTCCAGCCAGCCGAGCGTGGGTTACGACTACGACACGTTCGCCGCCGACCTCCATGCCCTGCTCCAGCACCTCGATCTCAGCGATGTCGTGCTGGTCGGCTTCTCGATGGGCACCGGCGAGGTGGCTCGTTATCTCAGCAACTACGGCTCGGCACGCGTGGCGAAGGCGGTGCTTCTGGGGGCGATCCCGCCGTTCCTGCTCAAGACCGGTGACAACCCCGAAGGCGTCGACGGGTCGGTGTTCGACGAGATCAAGGCGGCGGTCGTGCGTGACCGGCCCGCATATTTCAAGGCCTTCCTGGACAACTTCTACAACGTCGACGTCCTCGGCGGCACCCAGATCAGCGAGCAGGCCTGGCAGAACAGCTTCACCGTCGCCATCGGCGCCTCCGCCTACGCGGCGCATGCCTGTGTGGACACCTGGCTGACCGACTTCCGCGATGACGTGGCGAAGATCGACGTGCCGACGTTGTTGATCCACGGCAACGCGGACCGGATCCTGCCCTACACCGCGACCGCGGCCAGGCTGCCCGGCCTGGTCAAAGACCTGGAGTTCGTCACGGTGGAAGGCGGTCCGCACAACATCGCCTGGACCCACCCGGACGAGGTGAACGGTGCGCTGCTGGCCTTTATTGCCAGGTAGGGGCGAATGGCGCAAACGATAGTGAACCGGGCGCATACGCCACTGGCTCGTCCTCCCTCACGGCCCCTACGGTCAACCGTATGGCTATCGACTTCACGACTCGAATCATGGCCTGAGTAGGCGTCACTATCCGTGGGAGTTCAGATGCGTTCCAAGAGTGTGACCGCACTAACCTGCGCCGCCGTGGCAGGCGTTCTCGCAATTCCGGCGTCCGCGCAGGGGGCCGCCCGATCCACCTCGACCAGCGCGGCCGACACCGCTGTGATGTCGATCCCGGTGTCGTTCCCGGTCGAGAACACCAACAACACCAGTGTCGCCTGCACGAGTGACGGCAAGGACTACACGATCCGCGGGCACATCGTGGCGACCCGGGCGGCGTTGGCCCACCCGGACGCGGCGACCCTCTACCTGCATGCCGTGACCCAGGGCGAGTTCTACTGGAACTTCAAGGGC
>DASXPS010000093.1 GCA_036493475.1 Sporichthyaceae bacterium
CTCGGTCATCAGCTCCCCGACGGCGGCGAGGAACACCGGCGGCGCACCGAACTCGCTCGGGCCGGGATTGAAGAACGGCGTCATCAACGTGTGCTGGTAGAACTCGCCGCGGAAGTCGAGCTTGGTCCCGTTCTGCCAGCAGTCCCAGATCGCCTGCAACGCGGCGATGAACTCACGCATCCGGGCCGCCGGGTGCGACCACGGCATCGAGAACCGTTTCTCGATGTGGGCCTGGACTTGGGAGCCCAGCCCGAGTCGGAACCGGCCCGCGGAATAGCCCTGCAGATCCCAGCCGGCGTTGGCCAGCGTCATCGGCGTCCGCGCGAAGGCCACCGCGATCGAGGTGCCGAGCTCGATGCGCTCGGTGTGCTCGGCCGCCAGCGCCAGCGGCAGGAACGGCTCGCGGTCGATCTCGCCGAGCCACAGCCCGTGGTAGCCCGCGGCCTCCGCGCTCTGCGCGGTCGCCGCAGCGGCCGCGAGCGGAATCTTGACCTCGATCTTGTCGAGTTTCATACGCACCGCCGCGGCCTGATCGAGGACTGCGAACGCAGCGGACGCGATCTCATTCGGCGTAGAGCGTATCGATCAGGTCCGCGTACTTGGCCGTGACGACCCGGCGGCGCACCTTCATCGAGCTCGCACAGCTGATCGGGCGTCACCTCAACGCACCAGTTCCTCGTCCTTCATCCGGTCGGAGAACGCCTCGACCCAGGTCCACCCGGTGACCACCTCACGGTCGTCCCCACGGCGCCGGGTCATCCCGCCCTGGGCGCGGTAGCCGCCCCACCGCGCCTTGTTGAACCCGCCCAGTTGCTGGTTCGGATCACCGGTGAAGTCCCACACCCCGCCCGGTCCCAGGTCGTAGCTCGCGCCGGTGACGTAGCCGTCGGCATCGACGTCGAATTCCGCCCCGACCCGGGCCGCCTCGGCGATCGGCGTGCTGCCCTCGACCACGATGCCGGCGCCCCAGCGCCCACGGCCCTTGGTGATGTTGCCGAACTCGATCGTCCCGTCGGCGTACTTGTTCGCGAAGATGTTCCAGACCACCTGCACGTCGGTGTAGTACGGGTATTCCTTCCATTCGCTGCCGTGGCGGAAGTACACCTGGTCGAAGAAGATCGGGCCCTCGACCGCCTCGCCCAGGATCGTCCCGGTGAGCCAGTAGGGCTGGCTGGCGTATGCCAGCGGGTCCTCGCGCATCTGGGTCAGGAACTGCGCACCGAGGGTGGGTCGCGAGCCGCGCAGCGAGATCAGCTCACCCTCGTCCCACTGCAGTTCGTCGTCGGTGATCCGCAGGTCGATGGTTTCCTCTCCCGGGCCGGTGAGCATGCCCTTGGCGACCCAACGCCGGCTGTCCGGCTCGATCGTGCGGACCATCTCGCCCTTGGCGCTGCGGTGCGAGCCCGGGTGCAGCTCCATCCGCCCGCCGCCGTTGTGCAAGATGTAGCAGCCGCCGGTCATCGGGCCGATGAACTTGCGTTCCAGGACGTAGATGGCCCCGGACTCGCCCCGGAACCCGCCGTAGAGGTACTGCGATTGCAGGGACAGCCCGGCGATGGACGTCTCGGGCATCAGCGAGGCGAACCGCGGGGTGTAGGTGCCGACCACCGGCGCGAAGCCGAAGTCGCCGAATTGGGTCTCTGCTGTCATGACACGTCCTCGTTGATTGGTGGCTCGCCGGACCAGTACGGCGCACGCAGGGCGCGCTTGTCGACCTTGCCCATCTCGTTGCGGGGAAGTTCGGGGATCGTGCGGTAGGACCGCGGGCACTTGTAGCCGGCCAGTTCGGTCCGGCAGAAGCGGTCCAGCGCCACGTCGTCGACGCGGTCGGCCGCGGGCACGACCAACGCCAACAACCGTTCGCCGAGGTCGGGGTCCGGGACGCCGATCACGGCGACCTCGGCGACGTCGGGATGGCGGATGAGCAGTTGCTCGCACTCGGCCGGGTAGAGGTTCACCCCGCCGCAGACCACCATGTCGGCCAGCCGGTCGGTGATGAACACGAACCCGTCGACGTCGACGTGGCCGACGTCGCCGAGGGTCGCCACGCCCGGCGCGAGGTACGCGTTCGCGCTCTTGGCGTGGTCGCCGAGGAAGCGCACGGCGCGGCCCGGCGGCAGCGTGACGCCCAGCAGGCCGGTGGTGCCGCGGGGTTGCGCCCGGCCGGCCTCGTCGTAGGACTCGATGATCAGCGGGGGTACCGCCCGGCCGACCGAGCCGGGGTGGGACAGCCATTCCGGGCCGGCGATGCGGCACACGGTGCCGAGTTCCGATCCGCCGTAGGACTCGGTGAGCACCGGCCCCCACCACGCGATCATCGCCCGCTTCACCGGCTCCGGGCAGGCCGACCCGGTGTGCGCGACCAAGCGCAGGCCACGGACGTCGTAGCGGGCCCGCACCGCCTCGTCGAGGGCGAGCAGGCGGGTGAAGTGCGTCGGCACCAGCACCGTCGAGGTGACGGCGCCGTGATGGATCTCGCGCAGGACGGCCTCGGCGTCGAAGCGGTCCAGCACGATCACCGGTTGCCCGCGCAGCAGGTGGCGCAGGCTGGTCAGGGGTCCGTTGTGCTGCAGCGGTCCGACCACCAGATGCGGGCCGTCCGGGAAGCCGGACTCGGCGGCGATCGCCGCCACATAGGCGTGGGCATCCGGCGCGCCCGTCCCGCGCAGCCAACAGACCTCGGTCGCGCCGGCGTGCCCGGTAGTGCCGGAGGTGAAGACCAACAGCGGACGGGCCGGGTGGGCGGCCAGGGTGAGCTTCGGCGGCGGCCGCTGGACCCAGTCCGTCCAGGCGACGGTGCCCTGCGGTGCATCGGCGCCGTGCACGACGACGGCGCGCAGGCCCGCCGGGTGCGCCGCCTCGAGGATCGCCGGCAACGCGGCGGGGCCGGTGACGGCGACCGTGCAGCCGGTGTCGGTGAGTTCCCGGGCGAGTTCTTTCGGGGTGCCCTGCCGGTGCAGTGCGACGGTGCCCACGCCGGTGAGCAGACCCGCGAGGTGGGTGACCAGGGTGGCCGCGGCGTTGTCCCCGGTGACGCCGACCCGGTCCTCGCCGTCGGTGAGCTCGAGCAGGCGACCACCGACGCCGCGGACCAGGTCGGCGAGCTGACCCCAGGACAGATCGCCCGCGCGGTCCCGCACCGCGAGCCCGTGTGGGTCGGTCTCGGCCCGGGCGCCGATCCCGGCCAGATACATCCGTCCTCCGGTGCCGTGGGTGGGTCGAACGCTAAGTGGTATCGCTGTAAAGAAAGTATGCGGCAGAACGGCGCTGAAGTGTTACTGTTCATCGACACCAGTTCTGAATTCTGCGCCGGCGTGGACCTCGGGAGAATTTGTGAGCCGACCACTGGCCCCGGAACTGTTCGCCTCGCTGGATCCCCTGTCGCTGGCCGGCAGCCGTTGCCCCGCCTGCGCCACCGTGCAGTTCCCGCCCGCCCCCCAGTGTGCGCACTGCGCCGCGGACGGCCCCGCGCCGATCGCGCTGCCGACCAGTGGGCGCATCTGGACCTGGACCGTCCAGCGCTTCGCGCCCAAGGCGCCCTACGTCTCGCCCGCCTCCGGGTTCGTGCCTTACCCGGTCGGCTACGTCGACCTCGGCGAGGTGCTGGTCGAGACGCTGCTACAGGTCGGCGACCGGTCACCGGCGATCGGTGACGAGGTGCACCTGCGCCGCGCGCCGGTCGGTACCGGGGAGCACTTCACCTACGCGTTCGGCGCATGAACGACAACGACATCTACGTCGTGGGCGCGGGCATCCACGCCTTCGGCCGACACGAGGGCGTCAGCGGCGCCGACCAGGCCGTCGTGACGACCCGCGCCGCGCTCACCGACGCCGGCCTGGGGTGGGACAAGGTCGACGTCGCGGTCGGTGGCTCCAATACCGGCAAGCCCGACTCGCTGGTCGCGCGCCTGGGGTTGACCGGCGTCGCGTTCACCGCCGTGCGCAACGGCTGCGCGACCGGCGGGATCGCGCTGGCCACCGCGGCGAACGCGTTGCGGGCCGGGCAGGGCGAGGTTGCTGCGGTGATCGGCTTCGACAAACACGTACGGGGCGCATTCGCCACCGACCCGGCGGCCTACGGGCTCGACGCCTGGTACGGCACGACCGGGCTGATGGTGACCACCCAGTATTTCGCGATGCGCACCAAGCGCTACCAGCACGAGCACGACCTGCCCGACTTGACGCTGGCTCAGGTAGCGGTGCGGGCGAGCCGGAACGGGGCTGCCCATCCGCACGCCTGGCGGCGCCGCGAGCTCACCACGGACGAGGTGCTGGGCGCCCCCATGGTCTCCGACCCGCTGACCAACCTGATGTTCTGCCAGCCCGACGAGGGCGCCGTCGCGCTGATCCTCGCCCGCGGCAGCCGGGCGTTCGACCTGTGCCCGGCACCGGTGCGACTGGCCGCGGTTACCGTGCGCACCCGCGGGCCGGGATCGTTCGAGGTGTTCAGTCCATGGCTGTCCCCCCAGCGCGCCGGCAGCCCGAGCTCCGCGGCCGGCCGGGACGCGCTGCGCCAGGCGGGCATCACCGCCGCGGACGTGCAGGTCGCCCAGGTTCAGGACACCGACTGCGGCTCCGAACTCATCCATCTCGCCGAAACCGGATTGTGCCGGGACGGGGAACAGGTCGAGTTGCTCGCGACCGGGGCGACCGACGCCACCGGTCGGCTACCGGTGAACACCGACGGTGGCTGCCTGGCCAACGGCGAACCGATCGGCGCCTCCGGGCTGCGGCAGGTACACGAGGTGGTCCGGCAATTGCAGGGCCGCGCCGCCGGCCACGCCGTGCCCGGCGCGCCACGCGTCGGCTTCACCCACGTCTACGGGGCACCCGGCGTTTCGGCGTGCACCGTGCTGATGCGGTCGGACCGATGACCCTCCCGGACCCGGCCGGCTGGGCCGTCGAGGTGCGCGCCTGGCTACAGGACACCGTCGGCACGGCCGACCCGATTAACCGCGCGCCCGACCTGGCCGTGTTCCGCAACCTGACCGACGAACAGGAGGCGGACCTGCTCACCGCGATCCGCCTCTACCGCCGGGCCCGCTACGACGCGGGGTACGGCGCGCTCACCCTGCCGGTCGAGCACGGCGGCGCGGGCCTACCGGCGTCCTTCGCGGCGTTGTTCGCCCAACTGGAGGTGGAGTTCGCGGTCCCGCCCTCCACCGAGCTGATCAGCGTCACCACCGGACTGGTCGCTCCGGCCGTCGCGCTGTACGGCACCCCCGCGCTGCGCGAGCGGTTCGTCACCCCACTGCTGCGCACCGACCTGCTGGCCTGCCAGCTCTTCAGCGAGCCCGGCGCCGGATCCGACCTGGCCGCGGTGGCCTGCCGGGCGCAGCTCGCCGGGGACGACTGGGTGCTGGACGGACAGAAGGTGTGGTCCTCCGGGGCCCGGCACGCCGACCTCGGTCTGCTGCTCGCCCGGACCGACCCGACGGTGCCCAAGCACGCCGGCATCACGGCCTTCCTCGTCCAGCTCGACCTGCCCGGCGTCACGGTCCGCCCGATCCGCCAGATCAGCGGGGGCGCCAGCTTCAACGAGGTCTTCCTGGACCAGGTGCGGGTACCCGATGAGTTCCGCGTCGGCGAGGTGGGCCAGGGCTGGGCGGTGGCCACCGCGACGCTGGCCTTCGAGCGGCAGGCCTCCGGCGCAGGCACCCGGCGCAAGGGCGGCTCGTTCGACGACGTGCTGGCGCTCGCCCGCGCGCAGGGCGTCAGCGATGATCCGGTGGTGCGCCAGCAGCTGGCCGATCTCTACGTGCGCAGTGTGCTGAAGGCCTGGACCTCGCAGCGGGTCGCCCGGGCGGCCGCGGCCGGCGTCTCCCCCGGCCCGGCGGGTTCGGTGGGCAAACTGGTGGCCTCCGACCTGCTGGTGCGCACCGGCGAGCTTGCCGCAGATCTGCTGGGGCCTCAGATTCTGGCGGACCACGGCGACGGCACCTTCGCCTGGACCGAACATCTCCTCGGCGCCCCGGGTTACCGGTTGGCGGGCGGCAGCGACCAGATCCAGCGCAACGTGATCGCCGAACGCGTCCTCGGTCTGCCTGCCGAGCCCCGGATGGACAAGGACGTGCCGTTCGCCGACCTGACCAAGGGCTGAGCTACCAGGCGAGCAGCGCGGCGAGTTCCTCGCGGGCGGCCGCCACGGTGCCGAGCATGGCGGCGTCGGCGCGGGCCCGGCGGAAGTACAGGTGGGCGTCGTGCTCCCAGGTGAAACCGATACCCCCGTGCAATTGGACCGCCTCGGCGCTGACGAACCGGTACGCGTCGCAGCACCAGACCCGGGCCACCAGCGCGGCCTCGGCCAACGTGGCGGGATCGTCGGGCGCCTGCACCGCACGGTCCACCGCCGAGCGGGCCAGCTCCACCTGGACCAGCATGTCCGCCAGGGTGTGCTTGACCGCCTGGAAGCTCCCGATGGCCCGGCCGAACTGGCGCCGTTGCTTCACGTGCGCGACGGTCCGGTCCAGACAGGCCTGCGCGCCACCGAGCTGTTCGGCAGCCACCGCGAGGCGGATCATGGGCAACGCCCCGCTCACCGCTGCGGTCGCGTCCTCGGTCAGAATCCGGGCCGTGACCTCATCAAGCGTGATGCGCGCCGCGGGCCGCGAAAGGTCCAGGGACGCCACCGGTTCGACGCGGACGCCCGGCCGGCGCAGGTCCACCAGCGCCAGGGTGTCGCCGGCGGCCGCGATCAACCAGGTGGCGCCGACCCCGTCGGGGACAGCCTGCGCGACGCCGCTGATCCGGTCGCCGGAGCGGGCGAACGGGGTCCGATCCGCAGTGACCGTCGCGACGGTCGCCGTCTCGGCGCCCGCGGCGAGCGCGGTCAGCACCGCGTCGCTACCCGCGCACCGGGCCAGAATCTGACCTGCCATCACCGTGCTGGTGAGGAAGGGCACCGGCAGCAGATGAACGCCCAATTCCTCGGCCACCGCGAGGATCTCCGGCATTCCGCCCACGCCGTCGACAGCTTCCGGCAGGCCGAGGGCGCCAACGCCGACCTGCTGAGTCAGCACCGTCCACGCCTTGGCGTCCCAACCGGCACCCGCCGGATCGAGCGCACGAACCGCCGCGGTGCCACCGAGGTCGGTACACACGTCGCGCACCGCCGAGCGCAGGTCGGCGATCAGCTCGGCGCGATCCGGATCGAGGCTCACGTGCCGGGGACCCACTGCTCGTAGAGGTGGTGGAAGTGCCGGATCCGGCTTTCCTGGTAGGCGGACAGCGTCACCCCGGTGCGCGCGGTGCTGAGCAACCCGCGTTGCACGGCCTCGAGGTTGAACTCGTCCTGGTCGAACACCCGGGCCAGCGAGCCGAGGATCTCCACCGCATCGCGCCAGTGGTCCTCCGCGCCGAGCTTGATCTCGGGCGCCGACGGCGGGCGTTCGCCGGCGAACGGCGCCAGCAGCATGACCTCCATCAGGGCCGAACGGTGGTCGTCACCGTTCGGCCGGAACCGGTAGAAGATTTGGTTGTAGGCGCCCCACGGATGGGCGTTGGGGAAGATGTTGACGAAGTAGCTGTCCACGAGTTCCGCGTCGCAGAGCAGGTCGACCGCGGAGCCGAGCGCCGGGCGCAGCGCCACCCGCGCGGACTCGGCCAGCACCTCGCGGGCCGTCCCACCCGCGGGGACCTCGAGCACCGCCGGGTCGTCGAGCCGCACATCCAACGTCGAGTCCAACGCCTGCTGCTCGCTGGGGCGCCACCCGATCAGCGGGCTCGCGACCCCGCGTGGGGAGATGGTGCGCGCGACATTGCCGAAGACGTCGTACTGGCTGTTGGCATCGCCGAAGCCGGGCAACAGTTGGGGGTGGGTGGTCACCACGTGGTAGCTCTCCATGAAAGCTTCCTGGACCAATTTCCAGTTGGCGTTGACCACCTTGGTGACGTGCGCGCGAACGTAGCGCTCCTCCAGCGGCCAGCGCTGGAAAAGGTCGGGCAGTACCCCGAGGAAGGAGAGAAGTGATCCTGCGTCAGGATCGGGGTTGAGAAAGACGAAGCCGCCCCAGGTGCCGAGGAGTACCCGGGGGAGTTCGAACTCCTCCGCCCGGACCTGCGGGAAGTCCCACTCGCTCGGAATGCGCTTGAGCTGTCCCTGCAGCGACCAGCAGAACCCGTGGAAGCTGCACTGCAGCTCCTCGACCCGGCCCGGTGCATCGCGCAGCGCGCGGCCGCGGTGCAGGCAGGCGTTCGGGAAGGCGCGCAGTCCCTCGGTGCCCGGGGCGTGGCGGACCACCAGGAACGATCGGTCCGCGATGTCGTAGACGAACGTGTCCCCGACCTGCGCCAGTTGCTCCACCCGACAGACCACCTGCCACACCCGCGACCACAGGTGGGTTTTCTCCGCCTCGTGGGCCGCGCGCGAGAGATACCGGGGCACCGGGATGTCCGCCAGGCCGAGGTCCGCGGGCACGTTCCAGCGGTAGGTCTCGGGGACCGGCCGGGAGTCCGCGTCGAGCAGCGCCTGATAGCTCACCCCGCGGGTGGGACGACGCTGGTCGTGCAGCGTCACCGGTTCGCCCTCACGCTGTCACCTTCACGCCGTCACCGGCTCGGTGGGCACCGGCTGCTCGGCGTCGGTCTCGAACCGTCGGCTGCGCCCCGCGGCCCCACCGGGGATCGGCCCGCCGCTGGCGATCCACCGACACATCTCTGGGTCGACGGCGATCAGCTCGCCGGCGATGCGCGTGCCGTCGCGATCGAAGCGCCCGGTCACGCCCTGACGATCGGTCACCCGCACTGGGCCGAGGCCGTCGTCCGCCCACTCGTACGTGGCGCCGGTGAGCGGATGGACGAGGCGTCGCATGACACCGAATGGTAGGCGCGCCGGCCCTTCATAACAAGACTCGGCATCAAGTTACTCTTGCTGCGTGAGCGTAGTTACTCGATAGTGAGTACAGCTATTCCGAGCTCGGGAGGAACGGGTGGACGTGGCCGGCAGGACCGCCGTGGTGACCGGTGCGGCAAGCGGAATCGGACACGCCACGGCGGCCGCACTGGCCGGTGCCGGGATGGCCGTGGTGCTCGCCGACATCGACGGCGCAGCGGCCAAGGAAGCCGCGGCGCGGCTGAGCGGCGACGGACACCACGCCGTCGAGACCGACGTGTCCGACCCAGCCTCCCTGACCGCCCTGTTCGCCGAGCTGGCCGCTGCGGGCCGGGACCTGGCCTGCGTGGTGAACGCCGCCGGGATCATGTCCGGCGGCGACCCGTGGCCGGGTAGCGATCTGCGCCGGATGCAGCGGGTGTTGGCCGTCAACGGCGGCGGTGCGATCACCACGACCACCCTGGCCGCGACCTACCCGGTGCCGGGTGAGCGCGTGGTGGTCAACGTCGGATCGGCCGCCGGCATCCGCGTGCTGCCGCCCGACCCGGCGTACGCCTTCACCAAGGCGGGCCTGCTGCACTTCACCCGGTCCGTGGCTGCGGCCGGCCGCGGCCTGAGGGTGAACATCGTGCTGCCGGGCATGGTCCGCACTCCCCTGCTCGCGACCAGCGGCCGGGACGGCGTCGCCGACTGGCTGGTCAAGCGGGTCGCGGGGCCGCTGCTCACCCCCGAACAGGTCGCCGAGCCGATCGTCACCCTGGTCACCGGCGACCACAACGGCGAGGCCTGGTCGATCGAACTCGATCCGGTCGATCCCACCCGGTCCGTCGTGCAGGTCGTGGCATGACCGCCCCGACCACCGAGACGTTGCTGAGTCGCGCGGCTGCCGAGCGAATGTACGAGCTGATGCTCACCACCAAACTCGCCGACGACCAAGCGCGCGAGGAAACCAAGGCGGGACGCCTGCAGGCGGCGTTCTACCCGGTTCGCGGGCTGGAGGCGGTGTGCGCCGCGCTCGGGGAGGTGCTGCGCGCGGACGACCAACTGGTCTCGACCTACCGCAACCTCGGCGACGCCCTGGCCAAGGGCGTCAGTCTGCGGGCGATCATGGCCGAGCTCTACGGCCGCCTCGATGGGGTGTCCAAGGGCAAGGGCGGCTCGATGCACCTGCACGACACCACGGTCGGCTTCATGACCACCACCGGCATCGTCGGGTCCGGCCTGCCGATCACCCTCGGCCTCGGCCTGGGTGCGCAGTTGGACGGTTCGGACCGCGTGGTGGTGGTGACCTTCGGCGACGGGGCGACCTCCATCGGCGCCGCGCACGAAGCGCTCAACCTGGCCGTGCTGTGGCAGCTGCCGATCCTGTTCCTGTGCCAGAACAACCAGTGGGGCGAGCACACCCCGATCGCCGAGTACGCCGGGTCCACCGACCTGCGCGCCCGCGCCGAGGCCTACGGCATGGCCGCGCACCGGGTCGACGGCTTCGACCTGTTCGCCACCCTGGACTGCCTGCGCGACGCGGTCGCGTCGGTGCGCGCGGGCGGCGGGCCGGTGTTCGTCGAGGCGATGACCTACCGACTCACCGGACACACCGGCACGGCCGACTTCAGCTACGTGCCGGCCGATGAGCTCGCCGCCGCGATGGCCCGCGACCCCGCCCCGGTGTTCCGCGCGTGGTTGGTCGAGTCCGGGGCGCTGAGCGAGGGCGAGGCGAACGCGGTGGCGCACCGGGCCGAATCGGCGGTGGCCGACGCCTTCGCCTTCGCACAGGCCAGTCCGCTGCCCGGGCCCGACGAGCTGTGGACCGACGTGTTCGCCACCGATCTGATCAATTGGGAGGAGCGGTGAGCGCCCTCGCCGAACCGAAGACCGAGGAAATGACCTCGGCCGTCGCGATGAACTCCGCGCTCGACTGCGCGATGACCGCCGACCCCAAGGTGATCCTGCTCGGCGAGGACATCGCCGACCCGATCGGCGGCGTGTTCAAGGTGACCAAGGGCCTGTCGACGAAGTACGGCACCCACCGTGTCCGGGCCACCCCGATTTCCGAACAGGCCATCGTCGGCACGGCGATCGGACTTTCGCTGGCCGGATACCGACCGGTCGCGGAGATCATGTTCTTTGACTTCGTCACGGTCGCGATGGATCAGATCGTCAACCACGCAACGAAACTGCGGTACATGTCCGGCGGCGCGACCCCGGCCCCGATCACCGTGCGCACCACCGTCGGCGGCAGCCGATTCGGCGCCCAGCACGCGCAGTCACTGGAGGCGTGGTTCATGCACACGCCCGGCATCAAGGTGGTGATGCCGTCCAACCCGGTGGACGCGAAGGGCCTGCTCACCTCCTGCATCTTCGACGACGACCCCTGCCTGTTCATCGAGCACCTCAACCTCGCTTACAGCAGCAAGGCCGAGGTCCCGGTCGAGGACCTGCGCATCCCGCTGGGCAAGGCGAACGTGCTCGCCACCGGCAGCGACGTCACCCTGATCACCTACGGCCCGACGGTTCCCCTGGTCCGCGCCGCCGCCGAGACCCTGGCCGCGCAGGGCATCAGCGCGGAGGTCATCGACCTGCGCACCCTGATGCCACTGGACCTGGACACCGTCTTCGACTCGGTGACCAAGACCCGCCGGGCCGTCGTCGTGCACGAGGCCACCCAGTTCATGGGCCCCGGCGCCGAAATCGGGGCGCAGATCCACGAGCAACTGTTCGGTGAACTGCTCGGCCCGGTGCTCCGGGTCGGCGCGCGGTTCACCCCGGTCCCGTTCTCCCGGGGCCTGTCGAACGCCCCCTCCGCCGAGCGGATCCTCGGCGCGGCACACGCCCTGCTGGCTAGTCCGAGGGTCAACCGGTCGGCGGGCCGAACGGCGGGTTGAGGTGGTAACGGGCCATCAGGTCCGGAACCCAGTCCTCACCGCCGAACTGCAGCCCGTAACCCGCCGCCAGCGCGCCGATCGCCTCGGGGTCGGGCGGCCCGGCGACGAGCATCTCGGCGAGTTCGCGGAAGAAGTGCTCAAAGCCGGCCGGGCTGATGATCTCGATCATTCGGGCGGGCACCGCGCCCGCGTTCCACATCGTGTGCATTTCGCCGCGCGGCTTGGTGATGTAGCCGCCCGCGCCGAGCACCACCTCGCGGTCTCCGGACCGGAACCCGATCTCGCCCTCGGTGATGATCGAGTACTCGTCCTCTCGCGTGTGCAGGTGCGGCGGGACCAGCGCACCCACCGGGAACGGATGCTCGACCACCGACACCGAGCCATCGGTGTCCGCGCCCCACAGCTTGAACGCCACTCCGATCGCGCCGAGGGACCCGGTGGCGCCTTCGCCCGGCTGGACAACGGTCAACGGCGGGACGACAGGGCTCATGATCCACCTCGCGTGACTTTTCGAAGTACAGTGCTGTTTTACCAAATCAAAGCACGGGCGAAGCGATGGGAGCAAGACTTTGAGTGAACGGCCTTGTTCACCGAAATCGCGGAACTACCGAATGACCGAACGTGCGGAGCAGATTGCGGAAACCCGCCGTCGGATCGTCGAGGCAACCGCCCACCTGCACGAGACGGTCGGCCCGGCGGCCACCACCGTGGTCGCCATCGCCGCCGCGGCCGGGGTCACCCGGTTGACGGTGTATCGCCATTTTCCGGATGACGAGGCCATGTTCGCCGCCTGCTCGGCCCACTGGTTGTCCGGTCAACGCCCCCCGGATCCCACGGCGTGGGCCACGGAATCGGATCC
This sequence comes from Sporichthyaceae bacterium, assembly GCA_036493475.1. NCBI lineage: Bacteria > Bacillati > Actinomycetota > Actinomycetes > Sporichthyales > Sporichthyaceae > Sporichthyaceae bacterium. The sequence continues at coordinate 12,572 of DASXPS010000093.1, forward strand.
CGAGCAGCGGCTCCGCGTGGGCCTGAGGGATCTGTATCGGTTCTACGCCGAGGGTGAACCGATGCTGCTGCGGGTGCATCGCGACTTCGACGTGCTGCCCGAAACCCAGCGCGACACCTTGGTGAACCTCGACCGGGTAGTGACCCGAGCGCTGATCGAACCGTTCGTGGTGACCGGAACGCAACGGCGCAAGGTGCGCGCGGCGCTGGCCCACGCCACGTCGTTCGGGACCTGGCACGACCTGTGCGTGCGCAATCAGCTGTCCCGGTCCGTCGCGATCGAGTTGATGGCCGGGTTGGTTCGCGCAGCCGGGCTCAGCTGAGCGGCGCCGCCAGAAGATCCGCGAGCTGCTCGCTGGTCACCACGTCCGCCTGGCGTGGGAAGACTTTCTCCACCAGCACTCGATGCACCTCGGGGTCCTTCAGCACCCCGGTCTCGGCGACCACCGCCCTGACCGCCTCGAAGATCCGATCCGGACACGCCGAGGCAGCCGACCCGAAGGGAACAGGTCGGCGAACATCTCCTCGGCGAACAGCACCCGACGGTGCGCGGCCAACAACGCGAACACGCTGCCCGGCTCCACCAGATGCCCCGCCACCGATGCCGCATCCAACTACTCCGGCTGATCCAGCGACCGACCCTGCATGGACCGATCCTCGCCGGCCCAGCCCGCGCCACCTACCGCCGACACGCGCCCATTTGTTCAGCAGGCTCCTAGTAGGTGACCAGGCCGAGGGCCTCGAGGCGGTGGCGGTCGTTCAGGCTCTCCACCACCCGCCGGCCGTCCGGGGAGGCGCGGACCACGCAGACCGAGGCATGCGCCGGAAGGAAGAACATGTCCGCGTCGATGCCGAGGAACTGCGCGAGGTAGGCGTTGATCACCCCGCCGTGACAGACCACGGCGACCGTCTGCCCCGGGTGACGCTCAATCAGGTCTTCCACTGCCGTGGTGGCCCGGGCCCGCAGTTCCTTGCTGGTCTCGCCGAAGGGGTAGACGTCCCAGCGGCGGGTGCGGGCGAACTCGACGTGCGCCGCGACCCAGGCCTCGGCGCCGACGTGGTCCGAAGGCCAGATGTCAGCGGGCATGTCGGCGTAGGCGTCGACCTCCGCAAGGTCGGGACGCACCAGCGGTTCGACCCGGTGGCCGGCGGCGATCGCCTCGGCGGTGGCCCGGGCGCGGAGCATGTGGCTGCAGGCGAGAGCCGCGAGGGACTCCCCCGCCAGGTGCTCGGCCACCGCGGCCGCTTGCCGGCGGCCGGTTGCGGTCAACTCACCGTCCAGCCAGGCCTGCGGCATCACGCCGGCCGGTGTCGACTCCTGCTGGGCATGGCGCACCAACAGCAGCCGGGTGAACTCCGTCCCGTCGCGCAGCAGCGCGGGATCGAGGTCGATGTACGCAGGCGGCATCACCGCTGGACGAAGCCCTCGGATCGGATCCGGTCGGCGAAGCACTCCAGCCACGTCCAGCCGTTGACCAGGGTGCGCTCATCGCCCTGACGGCGCGTCACACCGCCCTGGGCCCGGTACCCGCCCCAGCGTGCCTTGTTGAAGCCACCCATCTGCTGGGTGGGGTCGCCGGTGAAGGTCCAGGCCCCGGCCGGGCCGAGGTCGTAGCTGCCGGTGGCCACGTAATCCTCGGCGTCGAGGGTGAAATCACCGCGGACGTCGGTGCAGATCGCCGTCGCCCGGTCACCCTCGACCACCACCCCGGCGCTCCAGCCCTGCCGCCCGCGCACGATGTGGCCGAACTCCACCGTGCCGTCGTCGAACTTGTTCGCGAATACGTTCCAGGAGATCTGCAGGTCGATGTACCAGCGGTACTCCTTCCACTCCGCGCCGTGCTGGAAGTACAGGTGGTCGAAGAACACCGGGCCCTCGACCGGTTCACCGAGCACCGAGCCGGTGACCCAGTAGGACTGGCTGGCGTAGCCCAGTGGTTCGCTGCGGGCCGGCGCGAAGAACTGCACACCGTGCCCACACCGCGCCCCGGACAGCGCGACGGCCGGCCCCTCGGTCCAGCTGAAATGGTCGTCGGTGATGGTCAGGTCGATCGGCAACTCGGCGGAGTCGTGCAACATCCCCTTGGATTTCCAGTTCCGCCGCAGCGGTTCGAAGTCGCGCACCAGTTCACCCTTGGCGCTGTGGCCGGACTCCGGGGCCAACTCCATCGCCCCGGAGGAGTTGGTCAGGATGTAGTTCCCGCCCGACATCGGGCCGATGAACTTGCGCTCCACGATGTAGGTCTTGCCCGAGGCGGTGGTGAAGCCGCCGTAGACGTACTGCGACTGCAGGGTCATCCCATTGAGTTGCTGCTCGGGCATGATCGCCGAAAGGTCGGGCTCGTAGATCCCCGCGACGTTGCAGAAGTTGTAGTCGCCGACCAGCTGCCGCTTCTCGCCCACTGCGCCACCTCGGGTCACTTACTTTATGTGCTCTCTAGTATTCCAGCATCGCATCGGCGCCGGATCGATGCAAGACTCGGTGTCAAGTAAGTAAGATGTGCGGGTGACCACCCCGACCCGACGACCGGCGCACCGGCCCTCCCGCCGCAGCGCCATCGTCAGCACCGCGCTGGAGCTCATCGCGGAGAGCCAGCCGGACGCGGTCACCATCGCGGATATCGCGGCCGCCGCGAACATGACGCCCGCGGCGATCTACTACCACTACGCCTCCCGCGACGCGATCCTGCTCGAGGGCTTTCAGGGGGTCAGCCAGACCTACCGCGCCGCCATCGACGCGGGGGTGGAGCGAGTCAAGGCCGGGGAATCGATCGGCTGCATCGCCGGGGAAATCATGACCTGGGCGAAGTCCTCCCCCGGCGCGCGCGCCTACGTCCTGTCCGCCTCCGGCCTGTCCTCCGCCGTCGAAGGGGTCCTGCGCCACGACCGCATCCACGCCGTCGAGCAGTTCCGGGTAGCGGTGAAAGCAGCGCGGCCGGGCGTCAAGGCAGCGGAGGCCTCGGTGTTGGCCGTCGCCCTGCTCTCCCTCACCGAGGCAGCGGTCGCCTCGATGTTGACCCTGGACCGGGCCCGCAAGGGCCTGAGCGAGACGCGGTTCCGCCTGGAGGTCGAAGCACTCGCCGAGGGCATCGTCACCCCCGCGAGCTAGCCGTCAGCTGCGCTCCTCCGCGGCCGCCATCATCCGCAGCGAGACCTCCTCGTAGGCCTTGCGCAACGCCGCCGTGGACTGCCCGGCGAGCGGGCCCTCGCCGAGTCGCAGGGAGTGCACGTTGGTGCCCAGGGAGAACAGGCTGCGCATGATCAGCGAGGTGGTGGTCCAGCGCAGCGCGGCGTCGCGCCGGTTGCTCGGCGCCGACGGGACCCGCAGGTAGTCGACCATCCGCTCGATGTGCCGGCGTTCGAAGTCCTGCCGAATGCGCAGCGAGTTCGCGGTCGCCCCGGGCAGCTGGTGGTAGAGCAGCTTCGCCGGCTCCGGGTTGTTCTCCACCCAGTCCCACACCGCCCCGATCACCCGACTGAAGCTGAGTTCGTCACCCTCCGGCCGGGCCTTCTCGACGACCTCGTCCAGCTGGGCGAAGACGTGATCCAGCGCCGCCTCGTAGAGCTCGTCCTTGCCGGCGAAGTGGTAGTAGACCGCAGTGGTCACTACCTCGGCCTCGGCGGCCACATCCTGAATGCTGGTGCCCTGGAAGCCCTCCCGGGCGAACACGGTCACGGCGGAGCGGACGACATGCTCCCGCCGGTTGGGCCGCCGCGTGGGCTGCGCCGATACCGCTGCCAACCGTGCCAATGACCCGGGTCCTCTTCCTCGTGCCCGCACCTGTCCTGCACGCATCCTGCCCGATCCCCCCGTCCGATCACGGGAGGGTGAGCACGACAACCGTGCCCGCCGTACCGTCGACCTCGACCTCCATGCCGTCCACCAGCCGGACCGTCGAATCGGCCGTGTCGCACACCGCGGGGATCCCGAACTCCCGAGCGACCACGGCGGCGTGGGACAACATGCCGCCGATGTCGGTGACGACCGCGGCCGCGTGGCCGAACAGGGGGGTGTATCCGACGTCGGTGACCTGGGTGACGAAGACCTCACCCGGCTCGAGGAGGTCGGCCGTTTCCGGCGTGACGACGCGTACCCGCCCGCGAGCTTTTCCGCTAGCCGCGGCCACGCCGGTGAGGCGATCGCCGACGGCCAGGATGGGCACCTCGGGCTCCGGCTCCCACGGCGCGACGAATGCGATCGGCAGCCGGATCTCGGCCAGCCGTTCGCGTTCCGCCCGCCGGCGGGTAACCGCCGCCCGCGCGTCGCTGCCGGGCGCGAACAGCTCGTCGTAGGTCAGGTAGAAAACATCCGATGCATCGCTCAGCACACCGGCCGCGGTCAGCCGTCGGCCCTGTTCCCGCGCGATGGACCGCATCACGCCGATGACCCGCACCAACGCGTCCCGGTCGCGTTCGCGCTCCCCCGTTGCCCAGCGGGCCAACGCGACCGCGGGCCGCGCCCGGCGCGGGACGGCGACCGCGTCGGCCGGCCGCCGGCGCGTCGCAGCCGGCGCCCTGAGCGCGGCTGCTGCCTTACCCACGGTGCGCAGCACCAGGTCGGGGTCGTCGGCGAACACCGACGAGGCAAGTTCGCACTCGGCCGGCCCGCGGTGGCCGAACGTCCGCAGCGCCTCGGTGACCGCGTTCGCGAAGCGGGGCGAGACGGCCTCGGCCCGACCGAGCAGTCCACTGCCACCCTCGTCGAGCACCGCCAGCACCGCCGGTTCGGCCGCGGCCAGCTCGGCCAGCCGGCGCACCCCGCTCAGGCCCTCGGCACTGGTGAGACCCTCGCCGACGGCCATCACCACGCCGGTCCGGCCCGCCAGCTGTTCGGCGGTATTGGTCCCGGCGCCGGAGAGGATCGCGCCCAGCGCGGCCAACCGCCAGCCATGACACTGCAGGTCGTAACCGAGGTTGAACATCGATTCCAAGGCCGGGTCCGACAGGCCGGCCGGATCATCGGCGAGCCGTTCCAGTCGGGCGACCTGACGCAGCATCTCGTCGATGTCCCGGCGATAACCGGCCAGCACGCCGACCAGCCGCAGGCCCATCGCGCCGCCCGCCTTCGCCTTGCCGCGCCGCGTGGTGACCTTGTCCATCGGCAGGTCGGCGAAGCTCAGCGGCGGTAGCTCCTCCACGTGGCGGCCAAGGTACTGCCGGGCGAAGGAGTCCGCGTCCCAGCCGGGCGAGAGCTCGCCGATGGCGGCACCGGTGGCCACGTTCATGTACACGCGATGGCCCTGGATGCTGAACATTCGGGCATGCGCCTCGGTCCGCGCGACGCCGTGCAGACCGACGAAGTGCACGGCGGCGACGCCGGCCTGCGCGAACGCGGGCGCCACCGCGGTCAACGACAGCGGCGTGGCGGGTCCCGGCAACGCCTCGGAGAAGTTGGTGGCGACGAACGTGGAGAATCGGGGGTCCACGGGACTGTCGAACTCCCCCACCTGATCGGGCTTGGCGCCCGCCTCGAGCGACCCTCCGTCCAACGCCGGGGTGTCCGAGGGAACCCGACCCGGCAGAAACGGCTGCTTCCACGGCACGGTGACCGCCTTGTCGCCGACGCCGAGGACGCCGACGAGTGACAGCCGGGTGTCCTCCAGCGCGTCCGGGCCCGACCACGCGCACTCGAACCCGAACTCCTCGCGTTGCCGCGTGGTGTCCAGCAGCGGCTGGTACAGCACGAAGCGGAAGTCACCGACATTCACCGGGAGCATCTTGCGCTTGTACCCGGCAGCGATGCCCTTTTCCAGCCGGTCCTCGCGTACCCGCACGATGCGTTTGCCGAAGGCGGCGGCGACCTGCTCGACCGAGAGGATCTCCTCCGCGGCGAGGTTGACCGGACCGGCCGGGCCCCGCTCACACGCGACGGCAAAGAAGCGACCGACGTCGTCGGCGTGCACGACCTGCCAGCTGATCTCCCGGCCCTTGGCCACCGCGATAACCGGGCCGGCCAGCAGGTTGCGGACCCGATTGTCGATCCGGCGGCCGACCACGATCGGCGAGCGGATGCTGATGGCATCGACGTCGGCGGCCGCCAGCAGCGCTTCCGCCTCGGCCTTGTGAACGGCGTAGGTCGCCTCGGGATGGGGCGCCAGTGGGGTGCTCTCCCGCAGCCGGCTGCGGTCGTCCGGCTTGGGACCGTAGGCGGTGGTCGAACTGGCAAAGACGACCCGGCGCACGCCGGTGCGCGCCATGGCGGCGAGCACGTTCTCGGTGCCACCGATGTTGATGGCCCGCTCGGCCGGGTCGCCGAACAGCGCCTCGACCGCCCAGGCGCAGTGCGCGACCACGTCGCACCCGTCAAGCGCGCGGGTCAGCGCGTCGAGGTCACGGATGTCCGCGGACACGTAGTGCGCACCGACGCACGGGTTGGCCGGCGGCCGGCGCGACAGCCCGATCACCCGGTGTCCCCGGCGCAGCAGGCGTTCGGTGATCTCGCGTCCGAACACCCCGCTCGCCCCGGTGACCAAAATCGTCCGGGGAGGGTTCTCGACCTCGAGGGTGGTCATCGTTCTCCTTCGCCAACCGGGTCCGGCCACAATGGTTTCTCGCAGGTCCACTCCGGAGCCTCGCCCCAACGCTCGGAGTAAACAACCTCGTGCAGTGCCGGGCGTTGCGCGATCCCCCACCGGCCGGTCGGCCGGCCCAACGGCACCATCGCGGCCATCTCGTACTCGGAGTCCGCGGGCAGGCCGAGCAACGCGTCCACCTGCGCCCGTCGCGACTTCAACAGCGTTGTGACGGTGGCGCCGAGCCCCTCCGCCCGAGCCGCCAGGCAGGCGCTCCACACGGCCGGGAACACCGAGGACTCACCACCGCGGCGACCGAACGCGAACAGCAGCACCGGCACCTCGTGCAGGTGGTCCGCGAGGTGGTTCGCCGAGGCGGAAACCCGTTGCTGGGTGGCATCGGCGGTGCCGCCGCGTACCGCCTGCGCCGCCGTGGCGTAGCGGGTCTCGTAGAGCTCGTCCAGCACCTCTCGGTACAACCCCTGCAGCGCCTTCTTGGTGTCGGCATCGCGCACCACGAGGAAGCGGAACGCGTGCTGATTGCCCGCCGACGGGGCCCGGATCGCGGCATCGAGGATCCGCATCAGGACCTCGTCGGGGATCGGGTCCGGCGCCAGGCGGCGCATCGCGCGCGTGGTGTACAGCGCCTGGTACACGTCCACCGATCCCCTCCTTCCGGTTCCGGGGCCGAACTACAGACAGCTGGGTTTGTCGCCCCGGGGCGCGGTCCACTTGCCGCCGACGATCTGCATCGGGAACGCGCACATCTTGTTCACCTGCGCCGGCGGCTTGCCCGGCACGTAGGTCAGGGGCTGGCTCGTTCCGCCCAGTGTCTCGTTCTTGAAGGTGTAGAGCCCCTTGAGCAACAACGCGGTCGACGGGATCGCGTCGGGCGCGATCGACTGCGCCGCCTTGGCGAAGATGTCCGCCACATTCCAACCCTGCGCGTGCGCAGCAAAGATCTGATCGAGACCCACCGCCTGCAGCAGGACCGAACGGAACCGCTTCTCCTCGGGCAGCGTGGTGTCGATGAACGGGAACTGCTGGCTCGGGATGATCAGCCCGTCCATCGCCGGATTGCTCGGGGAACTGGGGTCGGTCAGCACCGGCGCGGTGACGTAGGTCGGCTTGTAACCCTGGCGCGAGCAGTCCCGGGCGATCCGCTTGACCGAGTTGATGTCGATGCGCAGGAACAGCACCTGGGCACCGGCGTTGCGCGCCTGCAGGCAGTTGGCGGTGAAATCCGGTGCGGTCAGCGACGCCCGGCCCGCGAACACCGGCGTGAACCCCGCCTTCGCGGAGAAGCCCGCGAACGTGGTCGCGTAGTCGCTGCACTGCTGCACCTCCTGACAGGAGATGAAACCCACCTTGTGGCCCGCGCCGAGCAGATCGCGGGCGGCGGCGAACTCGGTGCCGTTCAGCGCGATCCCGGACGCACCGAAGCCGAAGATCATCGGGCTGGTGGGCGCCAGCAGGTTCGAGTCGTCACCGTCCAGGATCGGGATGCCTTTGGACTCGACGTAGTCCACGGCGGCCTGCGACAACGAAGCCGCGTGGGTGTTCCCGACGAAGCCGATCACCTTGTCCTGCTCGACCATCCGACGTAACTGGGCCAGGTAGATCGCGGGGTCACCACCGTCATCGGCGACGATCAGCTTGATCGGGTGATCGTTGATCCCACCCCGGCTGTTCAGGTCGGTGAGGTTCGCCTGGATCGCGGTGAGCAGGGGCCGGAAGGACGTCCCGTAGAGGCCGGTGATACTGCCGACGAAACCGACGGTGATCGGCAGGTGGTTGGCCGGCGCCCGGGCGACTGGGCCACGACCCGCGGCCGGCACGGCTCGGCCACTGCCGGATGACGCGGCCGGCTTGGCCTTGACGAGCGGGGCCGCCGGGTCGGTGACCACGGTCGCGGTCGCCGCGGCCGCGCCCGGGGTGGCGGTAACCGCACCCGGGTTCGGCGCGCCGGTGTCGATGACCACCGGCGCCGCATCGCTCGCGCCGGTGACGCCGGCCGAGACCGGCACACCCTGCTGGGCGGCCACGATCTCTCCGCGGCTCAGACTGCTGGCGCAGCCGCCGAGCAGAACGAGCCCGCAGAGGATCACCGATGTCCGGCGGGTCAGGCGGTTCATCGCGGTGCTCCTTCGGTGGACGCTGCGGCGCGGACCGGCTCCAGACCCGCGTAGGACTGGAAGATCCGCTCCTCGTCGAGCTCGTGCGGCTCACCGACGAAGCCGACGCGGCCACGGGAGAGCAGCACGACGTAGTCGGCCAACGCCAGTGCCCGCCCGACGTACTGCTCGACCAGCAGCAGCGCGGCCCCCCGGGCGCGCAGGGCGGCGAGGAAGGCGAAGACCTCGTCGACGACGACCGGGGCCAGACCCATCGAGACCTCGTCGAGCAGGATCAGCCGCGGGGACTGCAGGTAGGCCCGGGCCAGCGCGAGCATCTGTTGCTCGCCGCCACTCATCGAGCCGGCGCGTTGGTTCATCCGGCGGCCCAAGGTCGGGAACGCCCGTACCGCCAGATCCAGCTCGGCGGCGCGGTTACCCACGAACAGCGCCAGGTTCTCCCGCACGGTGAGCCCGGGGAAGACCGCGCGGCCCTCCGGCACGGTACAGACCCCGTGCCGGACCAGGTCATGCGGATGACGACCCGTCACATCCGTGCCGTCCACGAGCACCTTGCCGCGCATCGGCCGCAGCGTGCCCGCCGCGACCCGCAGCAATGTGGTCTTGCCCGCGCCGTTCGGCCCGAGCAGCGCCACCGTGCTGCCGTCGGGCACCACGAGGTCGACGTCGCTGAGTACCGGCGCACCCGTGTACCCGGCGGTGACGTTGCGCAGCTCAAGCATGGGCCGCCTCCTCGACGGTCCCGAGGTAGGCCTGGCGGACCCGGTCGTCGCGGAGCACGGCCTCGGTCGGTCCGTCGCACAGGTGCACGCCGAAGTCCAGTACGTACAGATACGCGCAGATCTCCCGAACCAGGGTCATGTCGTGCTCGACGACCAGCACCGAAGCACCGGAGTCGGCCACGATGTCGCGCACGATCCGGGCGAACACCTCGGTCTCCGTGGGGTCCAGGCCCGAGGACGGTTCGTCGAGCAACAGCACCGGCGAGCGGCCGCACACGGCGCGCGCGAGTTCGACCAGCCGCCGCTGACCGGTGGAGAGCGAACCGACCCGGCGAGCGGCGAGATCGGAAATGCCGCACAGCTCCAGCGCCTCGCGCACCCGGGCTGCCTGCGCCCTGCGGGCCCCGCGCGGGGCGAGGAAACATTTCCATGGCCGCCCGCCGGCCTGGCGCGCCTCAACGGCGAGTCCGACGTTCTGCGCGACCGGGAGCGAGTCGCACAACGCGAAGCGTTGGAACGTTCGCCCCAGGCCGTGCCGCGCGCGGTGCGCGGGCGACCAGGAGCTGACGTCGACCCCGAGCAATTCCACCCGGCCGGCGGCCGGATGCACCGTGCCGGCGCAGGCGTTCAGCGTGGTGGTCTTACCGGCCCCGTTGGGCCCGATCAGGCCGACGATCTCCCGCGCGCGCACCTCCAGGTCCAAGGCGTCCACCGCGCGGGTACCGCCGAACTGGACCGTCAGCCCGCGGGTGGCCAGCACCCGCTGCTCGGGTCGTGCCTCGACCGGCGTGTTCACCCGCGCACCCCCGCGTGCGTCGGGCGCGCCGGGCGCGCGAGCTGACGGGGCGGCAGGAATTCTCGGCGCCGCAGCCGTGAGGCCACCCGGCCGCGGTCCCAGCCCCGGTTCAGGTCGAACTGACGGTCCGACAGCAGGCTCGCGGCGATGGCGGCCGCCCCGAAGATCGCGGTGTACCAGCCCGGGTCCAAATGGATCTGCGTGGGCATGACCGCCAGGGCATACGCCGCGGCCGCGGCGCGGATCACCGTGGCCCGCGAGCCGAACAGGGCGAGCACGGCGACCCAGGTCAGGCCGACGGTGTATCCGTAACCGCGGCTGCTGGCCTGCAGGGTCACCCCGGAGGCGAGCGCCCCACCGATCGAGGCGAGGAAACCCGCGATGCAGAACACGGCCGTGCGGATCGTCGTGGTGTCCCCACCGTTGGCCGCCACCGCGTCGGCGGACTCCGCGTTCGCCTGCAAGAGGCGACCCAGCCGAGCCCGCTGGATGCCGAAGACCAGCACCGCGGCCAGGGCAGCCAGGGACACGCAGAGGTAGTAGTAGCCGCGGTCGGTGGCCAGATCGAGTCCGAACAGCGAGATCTTCGGCCGCGCCACGGCGCGGAAGCCGCCACCGAACATCGCCTGCGTCGGGTACACCAGCTGCTGGAGCAGCACGGCGAACGCGAAGGTCGCCAGCGCCAGATAGAGCCCGGAAAGGCGCAGCGTGGGCAGCGCCACCGCCACCGCGACCGGCACCGCGATCAAACCGGTGGCCAGCAACGCCGCACCCCACGGCAGCCCGGCGTCGAGGAACTTACTCATCGCCGCGGCGCCGATGGCGGCGAAGGCCGCATGTGCCAGCGAGACCTGACCCGAGGTCCACACCATCAGCCCGAGGCCGAGGAAGACCACCACCAAGCTCGCCGCGGTGGTCCACACCGACAGGGATGTGTCCACGAAGGCCGGCACCACCAGGGCCACCACGGCCAGGGCGAGGACCGCCTCCCGGTGCAGCCGCGGCGTGACCGCCCGCCCGCCGGCGGTCCGGCTGCTGCTGGGGACGTCGAAGAACTTCCGCGCCGGGGTCACCACGAGCAACGCGAACAGCACCAGGAACGGCGCGACGTCGGGGATCCCTGCCCAGAACGGCGAGTTCGGCAGGTGCTCGCCGATGAACCTGGCGGACAGCGTCGAGGCCACCCCGATCGCGATACCGCCGGCAAACGTTGCACCGATCGAACCGAACCGACCCACCGCGGCCGCGCCGAATGCCTGGACCACGAGCAGCGCCAGCACGACGGTGTCCAGGCCGAGGCTGGGCGCCAGCAGCAAACCGGTGGCGCAGGCGAACACCGAGCTGATCACCCAGGCAGCACGACGGACCGAGGTCGGGTTGTCGCCCTCGTAGGAGAGCAACTGCGGGTTGTCGACGACTGCGCGCATGCGCAGCCCGGTCTTGGTGAAACGGAAGAGCGCGAGCAGGCCCAGTACCCCGGCGACCGCGATGCCGAAGCCGATCAGCTGCTCGTAGGAGACGAAGGTGCCGACGATCTTGACGGTGCCCTGCGGCAGGAATGCATTGAGCGGGATCGTGGCCGGCCCGTAGTGGACGGCGGCGAGGCCCTGCACGACGAGCAGCAGGCCGACCGTGGCGACGATCCGGTAAACGGCCCGGACCCCGTGCAGACCCGCGGCCATCCGCTCCAGCACCAGACCGATGGCGGGCGCGAAGACGGCGAGCACGAGCAGCGCGGCCAGCGGCCAGGACAGCCCGCGGATCTCCTTGAGCTCGTAAAAGACGTAGGCGCCGGCCGCGGCGATCGCTCCGTGCGCGAAGTTGAACAGCCCACTGGTGCGGAAGGAGAGCACCAGGCCGACGGCAGCCAGTCCGAGCAAGGACCCGGCGACGACGCCGGAAACGACGAAGGGCAGGTAGTCGTTCACGGTCGGCACCAGCCGCACGGCTCGAGCCCGGTGCGCGCCGGGTTCGACAGCACCTCGGCGGGCTTGCCGATCACCAATCGACAGGCCGGCCGGTGGTACAGCTGCCCACCCGGCAGGGCGACCCGGCGGTGGTCGGCGTCGAGTCGGGTGGCGCGGGCCGGCTGCCGGGAGCGCCGCAGCGCCCGCTGGCGCAGGCCGATCCGCGAGCGGGAGATCAACAGCAGGCGCGCGTTGCCGAACGCGGCGAGGACCAGCCCGATCGCGGACAGGTTCATCCACGGTGTGCCGTCCTTCAGCGTCGGCTCGTGGGCGGCGCCGTGCCAGCCGAGGAACAGCAGGATCGCGGCCAGCGCGTTGGCGGCCAGGGTGAGGCGCAGGGCGCCCGGCGTCCACGGCCGGGTGGCGCCCGCCGTCGTCCTGCTCATCGCGCGGCGGCCCGGGCCGCTGCGTCATCCGACCGGAGCACGACGGTGTCCGGCGCACCGAGGTCTGCCACGTCGGCGTCGGGCCGGCCGAGCCGGTGCTCGGTCGGCGCGGGGGACTCGCCGCGGTGGTCGTCGGAGGTGGTGGTGAGCTCGTCGAGCTTGTGCCACTCATCGCGCAGGTCGGCGGAGAGCCACAGGGTGGCGCCCAGGCCGAGAAGGAACAGCGAACCGACACCGGCCGACATCAGCAGCGGCAGCTGCTCGGCCGGGTAGGGGGTGCGACTGATCCGCACATAGCCGACCACCAGCATCACGACGCCGGCCAGCGTCAGTCCCAGCGCCAGTGCCCGGTCCCAGTGGGCCCGCAGTGCGTCCATGCGCGTCACGACGGTCGGACTCCTCGGAGGCGAAGCAGTTGGCCCAGCAACAGGACGCCGAGACCGGCTACGACGAAGGGCCAGAACAGAGCCGGATTGAGATCGGCCGATCGGGCGGACAGCGCCGCAGGGCTGACCCGGACGGTCGGGACGATGGCGCGGGTGGCGGCGGTCGGCCAGGTGGTGGTGGTGGCGACCCCCGGCAGCACGCCGGGTGTTGCCGCGGCGTCCGTGGGAGGCAGCGCGCCGGTGCCCGTCGGCCCGGCGGTATCCACGGTCGGGCCCACCCGCGGCGGCGGTGCCGCGTCAATCGTCGCGGGCGAGCCGGAGCTGTTCAGCGAGACGTAGCTTCGCCCCAGCGTCAGGCTCTGCGTGGTCAGGCCGAACGGTGCGCCGGCCGGCGGCTGGTAGCGCGAGGTGATCTCCAGGCCCGCGGCGAGCACGGAGTCATCGGTGATGATCGGCTGGAGGTAACGCAAGCCGATCCCCTGCTGTGACAACGCCTTGGCGATCGGACTGTCGTCCGGCAGTGGGGACTTCTGCCCGGCCAGGCTCAGTCCGTCGGGCCCGAAGGTCAGCGGAACGCCGGCCACGGAGAGCCCGGTCACCACGAGCTGCGAGGTGGGTTGGTGGTCCTTGCCGTCAGAAATCATCTGGGCCACCGACTGCACGACGCCGATCTCGACCTCAGCGACGGAGATCCCCGTGGCAAGCGTGGTCGCCCGGGCGGTGATCGAGCGGCCGTCGGTGCTGGTCTCGGCCAGCGAGGAGGCATGGGCGAGCACGACCCCGGCCTGGTGGACGGTGTCCCCGCCCGCGCTGGCCGCGCTGCGGTCCGCGTCGCTGTCGGCCTCGAGTGAGTAGGGCCCGACCTCCTGGGATGACTTCGGGGTCGCCGGGGCGCGGGAGACGGCGAAGTAGGGGTAGTCCGGAAGCGCCGATAATTGCGGGGCGAGCCCGCGCGCGGTGCTCGGCATGGCGGTGATCTGCTCGCCGGGATTGCTCGCCGCCGCGATCGCGGTGCTGTTGCCGATCGCGTCGAGCAGGGCCCGGGCGCTGGGACTGCCGCCGTCGAAGATCGTCTCCGAGACCGGGGCGTCCTTGACCACGTAGGTCTCGTGGGCCACCTCCGCGGCGGCGGTGGCAGTGAAGCTGAGCGCGGCGTGGGCAGCGGGAGCGCGGACGAACGGCGCCGCACCGATCAAAACCGGCACGGCGACGATGCCGATGATCCGCAGTCTCACCACGACTCCGAAACGGGGGACGTTGTTTGGCGTTCGCTCGACTACTTACTGGAGATGAAGACCAGCTAAGTCGATGGCCGGACAATACCCCCGGAACACCCCCCGTACAAGACCCCATAACTCGGTTCCGTGACAAGTAAGTCGGCGGCTTTCGCGGTTCTGGCCCGGTGTCTTTCTTGACATCAGGTCTAGTTTGCCGTCACGCTTCCGAGCCATGGCTGACACGGCGTCGGACCCCGACTTCGAAGACGCTGCGGAGCGCTACCTGGCGGCCGACGCAGCCGCTGTCGCCGACCCGTTCCCGATGTTCGCCCGGCTCCGGGAGAAGTCGCCGGTGCACTACGTCGAGGCGGCCGGTGTCTGGCTGGTCACCCGGTACTCCGATATCTGCACGGTGGCGCGCAACCCCGTGGTGTTCTCCTCTCGCCAGGCGACCGGCCCGCACGGGCAGCAACGCCGCCGGGCACTGGAGGCCATGGCCGCCGAGTCCGAGAAGCTGCGCACCGCGCTCGCCGCCGGTGCCTTCCGGGATCGCGAACCCGTGCTGCTGCGCTGCGACCCACCGCGGCACACGGCGCAGCGCAAGCTGGTCAACAAGGCGTTCTCACCGAGCCGGGTCCGGCAGATCGAGGGCACCGTCGCCGCCATCTGCACCCGCCTGATCGACGCGGTCATCGACACCGGGCGGATGGAGTTGGTCGCCAACCTTGCGGTCCCGCTACCCATCACGGTGATCGCGGGCGCCCTGGGTGTGGCCGACGGCGATGTGCCGACGTTCAAACGGTGGTCCGACGCGCTCGCGGCGAGCATCGGTAACGACGCGCTCAACCGCGACCAGGTGCTGGCCCAGATCCGCTGCCAGTCCGAGTTCGCCGCCTACTTCATCGACACCATCGAGAACCGGCGGCGTACCCCGCAGGACGACCTGATCTCCGACCTGGTGCACGCCAACGTCGATGGCGAGTCGCTGAGCCAGGACGAACTGCTGACCATGTTTGCCCAGTTCCTCATCGCGGGGAACGAGACGACGACGACGCACATCACGGCCACCGTCCAACTGCTGCTCGACCAGCCGCTGCTGCTGGCGCGCTGCCGCGCGGACCTGAGTCTGCTGCCGAAGCTGGTCGAGGAGTCACTGCGGGTCGAGTCCCCGATCGCCGGCCTGTACCGCACCGCGCTGGTCGACACCGAGGTCGGTGGCGTCGCCGTTCCGGCCGGCGCGCACCTGTTGCTCTGCTACGGCTCGGGCAACCGCGACCCCGATCAGTTCGCCGACCCCGACTGCGTCGATCTGCAGCGGGACGGCGAAGGCGCACACCTCGCCTTCGGTCAGGGCCCGCATTTCTGCCTGGGCAGTGCGCTGTCCCGGGCCGAGAGCCGCATCGCGCTCAACGCGCTGCTGACCCGGATGACCAACCTGCGCCGCGACCCGGACGCTCCCCCGCCGCAACGGGTACCCAGCTACATCCTGCGCGGGGTCCGCCGCCTCGACCTGCTCTTCGACCCGGCCTGACCGAGGAGACGCCATGGCACCCACCGTGGACGCCCGGAGCGCGACACCGACCTATCGGGGCGCGGTCGGTCCGGGCGATCCGGCGTGGAACGACGCTCTCGCCGCGATGCGTCGCCTCGCCGTGCACCACCGGGCGAAGACCACCGACCAGGCCGAGGCCATCTGGCGCGAACCGGCCGACAAGTACCGCGACCCGCAGCTGTGGCAACGGGAGATGGCCGCGGTTCACCACCAGGTTCCGCTTCCGCTCGCGCTGTCCTGCGAGCTGACCGAACCCGGCGCGTACAAGGCGATGGATGTCGCCGGCACCCCGGTCCTGATCACCCGCGGCGCCGACGGCGCGGTGCACGCGATGCTCAACGTCTGCCGGCACCGGGGCTCGGCGGTGGTGGAGAACGGGGCGGGTGTCGCGAACGCGTTCAGCTGCCCGTACCACGCGTGGACCTACGACACCGCGGGCTGCCTGCGCAGCGTCTACGGCGAGAGCACCTTCGGCGCCATCGACCGATCCGACCGGGGACTGTTGAGCCTGCCGGCGGAGGAACGCGCGGGGGTGGTGTTCGTCGGGTTGACCCGGGATCGCCCCCTCGAGGTGGACCACTGGCTGGGCGACGCGCTACCGGTGCTCGAGGGCCTCGGCCTGGCGGGCTGCCACCTGCACTCCTCGATGCGCCAACTGGACGGCCCGAACTGGAAGATCGTCCTCGACGGATACCTGGAGAACTATCACTTCGGGCCGCTGCACACGCAGACCGTGTTCAAGCGCAACCTGTCCAACATCGCCGCGATCGATATCTGGGGCCCGCACATTCGCAACTCCTTCGCCCTGCGGCCGATCGCACAGGCGATCACTCGGGTCGAATCCGAGTGGGATCCCACGCAGTGCGTCGGGCTGATCATGTTCGTCTTCCCCGGCCTGGCCATCGCCGGCGGGCTGCGCAACCAGGTGTCGGTTTCGCTGGTCCTGCCGGGCACCACGGTGGACACCTCGGTGACCTATCAGTCGCTGCTACTGCGCAATCCGCCGGCGGATGAGGTCGAGGCCAAGGAGGCCGACCACACCAGCGACTGGTTCTACGACGTGGTCCGCGAGGAGGACTACGCCACCTGTTACGGCATCCAGCGCGGCCTGGAGGCGTTGGCCGGCACCGACCTGCTGTTCGGCCGCAACGAACCCGGCGTGCAACACCTGCACCGCACCATCGACCGGCTCGCGGCCGGTGCCCCGGTCAGCGAGGTGGCCCGGTGAGCCCGGTCCTGCTGGTCACCGGCGCAGCCTCCGGAATCGGCCGGGCGACCCTCGACCTGGCGGTCGAGCGCGGCGCGTCCGTGGTCGCGGTCGATCTGGCCGGCCTGGAGGATCTCGCCGGGCACGACAACGTCACGCCGGTCCAGGGTGACGCTTGCGACGCCGACATCATGGGCCGGGCGGTGGCCGAGGCGGAGAAACGCTTCGGCGCCCTGCACGGGCTGGTGCTCAACGCCGGGGTCACCGGATCCGGTCCGGTGGACACCGTCGGGATCGACGTGCTGCGCCGACTGCTCGAGGTGAACACCGTCGCGCTGGCCACCGGTCTGCAAGCGGCGGTGCCCGCCCTGCGCCGGTCCGGCGGTGGCTCGGTCGTGGTCACCTCCTCGGTGTCCGGCCTGGGCGGCGAACCGAACCACCTGGCCTACGGCACGGCCAAGGCGGCCGCGATCAACCTCGCCCGGTGCGCCGCGATCGACCTGGCGCGCGACCGGATCCGGGTCAACACCGTGTGTCCGGGCCCGATCCACACCCCGATGACGAATCCGCTGCGGGAGCGCAGCCCGGAACGCTACGAGGAGCTGCGCCGCACCATCCCGCTCGGGCGGTGGGGCGAGGCCCACGAGGTCGCCGAGGTCATCTGCTTCCTGCTGTCCCCGGCGGCCGGCTTCCTCACCGGCGTCACCCTGCCGGTCGACGGCGGCGTCATGGCCCGCACGCCGCAGTTCCTGCCGCCGACGTGATCAGCAGTGACTGACGATACGTCAGTGGATGGTGTCGAGGGCGAGGCCCGCGTCGCGGATGCGGTGGTCGAAGGACTCCAGCCAGGTCACCCCGGACACCAGCTCGCGGTCGTCACCCAAACGCCGGGTGATGCCGAACTGCGCGTGGTAGCCGTTCCATCGGGAGGCGGAGAACTCTGCCATGTTGTTCTCGTCCTCGCCGCGGAATTCGTAGGTGTGCCCGCCGACGTCGTACTGCGCGTGCCGGATGAACCCGCCGTCGTTGAGCACATAGCGGCCGTCGACCTCGCTGCTACCGGCGGTCAACCGGTGGTCATCGACCACCATCGCGGCGTTGAAGCCGTCCTTGCCGACGACGATTTTCCCGTACTCGATCGAGCCGTCGGCATAGACGTTGCCGAAGATGTTCCAGGAGAGCTGGATGTCGGTGAACATCTTGGTCTCCTTCCACTCCGTGCCCGCCTTGAGGTGCACGCGGTCGAAGTAAACGAGCCCGGTGGTCGGCCGGCCGAGTACCTCGCCCTGCACCCAGTACGGGATCGAGGTGAAGAACAGCGGCTCCTCGATGGAGGCGGCGTAGAACTGCACGCCGAGCGTCCGGATCTCACCCTCGAGGTGGCACAGGTCGCCCTGGTCCCAGACGAACTTGTCGCCGTCGAGTTCCAGCAGGTACGGCAGGTCACCCTCGCGGCGGGCGGCGGCGGGCAGTCGCAGCATCACCGGGTCGGACCACTTCCGGTATTTGTCCTCCTTGGTGCGCCGAACCTCGCCGCGGTAGCTGCGGGTGGTCTCCGGCTGGATGTTCATCCCACCACGGCCGTCGGTTTGCATCACGAAGGTGCCGGTCGAGACCGACCCGACGAACTTCTGCTCCAGGCAGGTGATGGTGCCATCCTCGGCGGTGAAGAATCCGTAGACGTACTCGATCTGTTGCTCCAGACCGAAGTGCACCGCGTCGGGCCGCATGGTCGACAGGTCGTTGACGAAACCGCTCACGACCGTGCGGTATTCGAAGTCGCCATAGGTGTAGTGGTCCATGTATAAATAGTTTGCCGCTTGACTATTCATCGGGCAAGACCAGGGGAGCAACGATGCTCAGCCAGGACCTCGAGGCCCGCATCGCCCGCCTGGAGGCGATCGAGGAGATCCGCCGGCTGAAGGCGCGTTACTTCCGCTGCGTGGACACCCGCAACTGGGCCGAGTTCGCCGACCTGTTCACCCTCGATTGCGCCTTTGAGTTCGCCGAGTCCACCTCCGGCGCCAAAGGTCGGCACGAATTTCTGGCGGCGGCCGCCAAGCACTTCGTGTCCGGCATCTCCGTGCACCACGGCCACGAACCCGAGATCGAGATTCTCGACGAGGATCGGGCCACCGGCATCTGGCCGATGTTCGACCTGGTGGAGTCCCCGGCGGACTCCGGTTACGTGAACCACACCGGCTGGGGCCACTACACCGAGGAGTACCGCCGCGAGCCCGACGGGAAGTGGCGCATCTCCCGGTCCTGCCTGAGCCGCATCAAGCGCGTGGAACTGCCGAAGGAACAGTTGTGATCACCCTCGGCCTGACGCTGCCTCAGTTGGGCCCGGTGGTGGACACCGCGCTGCTGCGCGACTTTGCCCAACAGGCCGAGGGCATGGGCTTCGACCACCTCTGGGTGCAGGACCACTTCCTCTACGCCGTGCAACAGCAGGGCGAGTACGGCGGCAGCGCTGCCGCGCAACCCGCGGTGTACCAGTCGGTGTGGGCACCCACCGAGGTGTTGGCCGCAGTGGCCGGGTGGACGCACACTGTGCGGCTGGGCACCAGCGTGCTGGTCGGCGGCAACCACTGGCCCGCGCCGCTGGCCGCGCGGCTGGCCACCGTCGACCGGCTGGCCGAGGGCCGACTGGACGTGGTCGGGCTGTCGGTGGGCTGGTCGGTGGAGGAGCACGTGGCGGCCGGCGTCGACCCGCACACCCGGGGCCGGCGGATGGACGAGTTCGTGCCGGCGCTGGCGGCCTGTTGGGGACCGGACCCGGTGCGCTTCGACGGAGAATTCGTCTCCGTCCCGGAGTCGTTGATCAACCCCAAGCCGGTGTCCACCCCGCGGCTGATGTCCGGCATGTGGTCGGCGGCCGGCCTGGCCCGCACCGCCGCACTGTTCGACCTGTGGAACCCCGGCTCGTTGCCCATCGAGACCGTCAGTCAAATGTTGGCCACCATCAACGCGCAACGCCCGGCCGGCCGGGACCCGGTCGACGTGATCTACCGGGTAGCCGTGGAGTCCACCGCGGGCAAGCGAATGAGCGTCGTGGAGATCGCCGAGCGCACCCGCGAGGTGGGCGAAGCCGACTGGGAGGGCGTCATCATCGAAACGAATTTCTGTGCCGAGATCGACAAGCCTGCGGTCTGGCTGGACCTGCTGACCGGGCTCGCCCCGGTGCTCGAGGCGGCCCGGTCGTGACGCTGGGGGTCGGCCTGATCGGGCTGTCCGCGGAACGTGGCTGGGCCGCCGCCGCGCACGTGCCGGCGCTGTGGGCCGTGCCCGGCGTGGAACTCGTCGCGTGCAGCGCGAGCAGTCTCGACAACGCGCGCCTCGCGGCGGCCAAGCACGGCGTACCGGTCGCCTGCGCGGACGCCGCGTCCCTCGCCGCACACCCCGACGTCGACCTGGTCGTGGTGACCGTGAAGGTGCCACACCACGCCGAGTTGGTCGCGCACGCCACCGCCGCCGGCAAGCGGGTGCTCTGCGAGTGGCCGTTGGGCAATGGCACCGCGCAGGCCGAGGCCATGGCGCGCGCAGCGGCCGACGGCCCGGGGGCCTGGGTCGGCCTGCAAGCCCGGGCCTGCCCGACCCTGCATCTGCTGGCCGACCTGATCGGCGCCGGGGAGATCGGGGAGGTGCTGTCCACCACGCTGGTCTCGGCGGGCGAGCAGTGGGGCCGCACCGTCCCGGCCGGCAACGAGTACCTGCTCGACCCGGCCAACGGCGCGACCATGATGACCATCCCGTTCGGGCACGCCATCGACGCGTTGACGCACATCCTCGGCGAGTTCACCGAGCTCTCCGCGACCACCGCCACCCGCCGCCCTGTGGTCACCGCGGCAAACGGTGCGACGTTGTCGATGACGGCCGCCGACCAGATCGCGGTCACCGGAACATTGGAGAACGGGGCGGTGGCCGCCATCCACGTGCGGGGCGGGCGTACCGCCGGGTTGCGGTTCCACTGGGAGATCACCGGCAGCGAGGGCGAACTCGTGGTGGTCGGCAAGCACGGGCATCTGCAGTTCGGCCTGGTCGAGTTGTTCCGCTCCACCGGCGGCGGGCCGCTGGAGTCCGTTTGGGTGCCGCCCGAGTACGAACTCGCCGCCGGTGACCCGGCGTCACTTTCCTACACGGTCGCCCAGGCCTACGCCGGGCTCCTCAAGGACATCGCCGACGATGGGCACCGCACGCCGACGTTTGCCGACGCGGTGCAGCGCCACCGCATGCTCGACGCGGTGACGCGTGCCGCCGCCACCGGCACCCGCCAGCGCATCGACGGCTGAACCTCCCTCGCGATGTGAACTTTTCTTGTTTTATAGCGATATCTCTGCAATACTGAACATATGTTCGAGTCCACCGCATCGTCGATCTCCGATGAGGAATTCGCGTACTTGTGGTCGCTGCGCTCGGACGAGGACATTGCCGCCGCCGAGCGCGACGACCCGGGTCCGGGGTGGGCCGAGCCGGACCCGTTGGATCTGATCGCACGCGAGGAACGCAACCAAGCCATCGCGTTGGGCCACCAGATGCGGGCCATGGCCGCGCACATCGACCGGGTGATGGCCACCGCCCCGCCCTGGCATCAGCAGGACGCGTTCAAATCCGCCCATGCCGAGATCGCGTCGCGCCTGGGCCTGTGCGCGTCCGGGCAGGATCGGCGCATCGGTGAGGCAGACGCGTTGGCCGGCCGGTTGCCCGCCACCCTCGATGCGCTGTGTGCGGGGAAGCTGACCTACCGCAAGATGCTGGTGATCCTGGAGGAGACCGTCAACATCGGCGACCGCGCGATCCGCAGGCAGGTCGAGGCCGAGACCTTGGCCGTCGCCGAGGGGTTCAACCCGGCCCGGCTGCGCGAGAAAATCCGGCGCACCATCGAACGCCTCGACGCCCAAGCGCTCAAGCAGCGCGTGGCGGAGGCACCCAAGGCGCGTTGCGTCAGCCTGCGCCGCGAGCCCGATGGCATGGCCACCATCAACGCGTTCCTGCCCATCGACAAAGCCCTGGCCGCCTTCGGGGTCATCGACACCCTCGCCCACACCTGCACCGGTCCCGGCGAGGAGCGCACCACTGATCAGTTACGCGCCGACGTGTTCGTCGACCTGATCTGCAACCCCGGCGACCAACCCTCCCGGATCAGCTACGAGATGCAGGTCGTGGCCACCGCCGACCTACTGCTGGGCCGCGACGGTGCCGAACCCGCCCGGATGGCCGACGGCTCCCCCATCCCCGACGACCTCGCGCTGGCCATCGCCACCGACGCCCGCTGGCGTCTACTGCTCACCGACCCGCTGACCCGCCACCTTCTCGACGTCGGCGCCAACACCTACCAACCACGCACGAAACTGGCCCGGTTCCTGCGCCTACGCGACCGACGCTGCCGCCGGCCCGGCTGCGGCCAACCCGCCCGCCGCTGCGACATCGACCACCAGATCAAATTCCGCTACGACGGACTGACCATCGCCATCAACACCGCCAACCTGTGCCGGCGCCACCACCAGGTCAAGGACATGCCCGGCTGGTCAGCCATCCAAGACCCCCACACCGCAGCGATCACCTTCACCACCCCACACGGTGACCGCTACACCACCCGACCACCCACCATCGACGGAGACACCCACCCCGTCGTCACCGTCCTTGCCGGCGCAGCCCGCAACGACGAAGTGCCCTTCTGACCCACAGAGGTCAGCGGCTATAGGTGGGCACCGCCGATCGGTCGGCGAACACGTGGGCGTAGAGGTCGTCCTCGCTCGGTGACGCACTTGCGAAGCCGAAGTCGAAGGCGTCGGTCACCGCCGCCTCGACGTCGGCCTCGATCGCGGCCAATCGCGCCTCGTCCAGCACGTCTTCGGCCAGCAGCCATCCCCGGAAGGTCGGGGCGGGATCGCGGGCCATCGCGGCGGCAAGTTCGTCGGCCGGCATGTAGGAGGCGTCGGCGGTGCCGGAGTGCCCGGTCAACCGGTACGTCCGGCACTCCACGAACGTCGGGCCCTCCCCGGCCCGGGCGCGTTGCAGCGCGCCGTCCAGCACTCGCCAGGTGGCGATCGGGTCGAAGCCGTCCACCGTCTCGGCATGCATGTTGTAGGAGGCGGCGCGAGCAGCCAGGTCGGTGTTCGCCGCGTACTCGGCCAGCGGGGTGTGCTCGCCCCAGCCGTTGTTCTGACACACCACCACCAACGGCAGTTGCCACAAGGCGGCCATGTTCATCGCCTCGTGGAACGCGCCGATGGAGGTGGCCCCGTCGCCATGGGTCGTCACCACCGCGCGGCCCGCACCCTCCAGTTGCGCGGCCATCGCCACACCCACCGCGATCGGCAGGCCGGCGCCGACAATGCCGGTGGAGGTGACGAAACCGGCCTGCTGGTCGTGCAGGTGCATGGGGCCGCCCAGGCCTCCCGAGGTGCCGTCCACCCGACCCAGCAACTCGGCGATGATCGCCCGCAACGAGGCGCCCTTGGCCAGCGCGTCACCCAGGTTGCGGTAGGTCGACACCAACTTGTCGGTCGGCTGCACCGCAGCACCGAGCGCCGCACACACGCCCTCCAGCCCACGCACCGGGTAGAACGCGGCCTGCATGCGTCCGGCGGTGACCTCGGCCCGGGCCCGTTCCCCGGCCGCGGTGGTCAGCAGCATGAGCCGGTACATCTGCTCCAGCGCGGCCGGTTCGGGACGGGTCTCGGTCATGGCAGAAACTCCAGTGCTCATCTAGTTAGTACTAGAGTAGTGCTGTCGCCCCCAGAGAGGACACCCCGATGAGCTCCTCGGCCGTCGAGACCCTCACCGGCGCGGGCGCCGTGGCCAGCGCGCTGGATTTGGCCATGGCCGCGGACGAGCGCGTGGTGCTGCTCGGTGAGGACATCGCCGATCCGGTGGGCGGGGTGTTCAAGACCTCGGTGGGCCTGTCCACCAAATACGGCACGCACCGGGTGCGGGCCACGCCGATCGCGGAGACCGGCATCATCGGCGCCGCAGTGGGCCTGGCCATGTCCGGCTACCGTCCGGTCGCCGAGATCATGTTCTTCGACTTCACCCTGGTCGCGGCCGACCAGTTGGTGAACCACGCGGCCAAGCTGCGCTACATGTCCGGTGGGCACACCCCGGTGCCGATGGTGGTGCGCACCACCGTCGGGCAGAGCCGCTTCGGCGCGCAGCACTCGCAGTCGCTGGAGGCGTGGTTCATGCACACGCCGGGTCTGAAGGTGGTGTTCGCGTCCTCGCCGGGTGACTACAAGGGTCTGCTCACCGCGGCGATCGAGGATGACGACCCGGTGCTGTTCGTCGAGCACATCAACCTTTACTACGGCACCAAGCAGGACGTGCCGGCCGGGCGGCACCACATCCCGCTCGGGCACGCGGCCACATTGCGCACGGGCGGCGACGTCACGCTGATCACCTACGGACCTTCGGTGCCGGTGGCCGTCAAGGCCGCGGAACAACTGGCCGAGAGCGGGGTGCAGGTGGAACTCATCGACCTGCGCACGCTGGTGCCGCTGGACATGGACACCTTGCTCGAGTCGGTGGCCACCACCCGCCGGGCGATCATCGTGCACGAGGCCACCCGGTTCTGCGGGCCGGGTGCGGAGATCGCCGCGCAGCTCAACGAGCAACTGTTCGGTGACCTGCTGGCCCCGCCGCTGCGGCTCGGCGCCGCGTACACGCCCACACCGTTCTCCCCCGGGCTGAGCGGCTATCCCACGGCGGACGGTATCGTCGCCGCGGTGAACGAGTTGATCGGTGGCTGAACCGCAGTCGACTGACGAGGCGTCAGTTGCGGCGCTGGCCGCGACGATACTCACCAAGGTCCACACCGAACTGTGGCTGGTCCGGCACGGCGCGGTGGACCGCGAGTGGACCGCGGCCGACCCACCGTTGTCCGCCGAGGGGCACGAACAGGCCAAGGTGGTGGCCGCCGCCCTGGCCGGCGTGCCGGCGTTGGCCGGGATGACCGCGATCCACTGCTCCCCGCTGTTGCGCACGCAGCAGACCGCCGAGCCGTTGGCCGCGGCGCTGGGCCTGCCGGTGGTACTGCACGAGGGCCTCGCCGAGTTCGACCGCAACGCCCCGGAGTATCTGCTGCTTTCCGAGCTCAAGGCCCGCGGCGACGCTCGTTACGAGCAGGTGATGGCCGGGGACATCTCCGCCTGGGGCACCGACTGGGCCACGTTCCGCGACGGGGCGGTGGCAGCGCTGCGCGACGTGGTGGCCGCGGTGGACCGGATTGGCGTGATCGTCACCCACGGCGGCGTCATCAACGCACTGATCGGAGTGGCGCTGGGACACGACCAGGCCTGGTTGAACATCCCTGAGCACGCGTCGCTGACCCGCTTCGGGGTGTCCGCGGACGGCAAGCTGAAACTGCTCAGCCTGAACGAGACGTGGTATCTGCGTCCGGGCCCCTGAGGCCTCAGATCGCCAACCCGTCCGCGGCCACCCGGTCCGCGAACCCCTCCAGCCAGGTCAGCCCGTCGACCAGCGTGCGGGTGTCGCCGACCTGTCGGGTGCGGCCCAACTGGGCGCGGTAGTTCGCCCACCGAGAGGCGGAGAACTGCGTCATCCGCCCGGTGTGCGGCCCGACGAAGTCGTACTGCACGTCGCCCAGATCGAAAGTGGCGCTCTCCGGCCAAGCACCGCCCCGCTCTGATGTATCTGTCATGACGAACTTGGCGCGCAGGTCCGGGGTGGCCGCGACCACGCTCTCCCCATTGACGATCACGCCCGGGGTGAACCCGTCGCGGCCCAGTACCAGGTGGCCCCACTCGAACGAGCCGTCATCGAAGGCGTTGCAGAACACGTGCCACATGATCTGCAGGTCGTTGAAGTAGCCGTATTCCTTCCACTCCAGCCCGTGCACCCAGTAGGAGTTGTCGAACCAGAGCGGCCCGGCCACCGCGCGGCCCTGCATGGTGCCGCGCACCCAGTGGCAGGTCGAGGAGTACAGCATCGGGTGAGTACGGGAGGCCGCGTAAAACTGCACGCCGAGCCCCACGGACGGCCCGGCCACCTCCAGGATGTCGCCCTCGCTGTAGGCCATCCCGTCCTTTGTCCAGCGCAACGCCATTGGCTGCTCCCCGGCCGGCACGATCCCGGCGGGCAACCGTTGGAAGACCGGCTCGGACCAGACCCGCTCCGGGCCGTCCAGCACCCGGCGCAACTCCCCGCGAGCACTGCGCCCGGAGTCGGCGTGCACGTTGAGTTCGTTGCCCGCGTCGCCGTCCTGGGTCATCACGAAGCACCCGCTGGTCAGCGATCCGACGAACTTGCGCTCGATGCAGTAGGTGAGCCCGGCGGAGTCCCGGAAGAATCCGTACAGCCACGAGGTCTGCAGCGGCAGACCCTGCTGCGGATCCTGCACGAGCATGGTTTCCGGTCCGGCCGGAAGGCGCCGACGACCACCCGGTGGTCGAAGTCGCCGAACAGAAAGCGCGGCATGACGGTCACCCTAGGTCTTGCGGGAAAAATAGTCGAGGTACAAACTATTGAGAGGCAAGCTATCCGTCTGTCCCACGGAGGTTCCGCGTTGGCGATAGTGAGCGACCCGACGCTCGGGACCAGCCAACCCGGTCGGTACTGGACCACCACCAACCTCGGTGAAGCCGCACCGGACGTGCTTTCCCCGATGTGCATGGAGATCTGGGGCCGGTCGGCGGAAATCGGTTGGCTGTTCTCCATGCAGGTGTTCGGGGTGCTGCCCACCTCGGCCAAGCCGTCTGCGGACACCAACGACTGGGGCTGTTCGGTCTTCTACGGCCGCCCGGCCATCAATGTCGACGTGGTGCGCGCGACCGTGGCCTCGCTGCCCGGGGTGAGCGGCGACGACTTCGAACGCGACCTGTGCGGCAGCGTGCGCTCGGACGCACCGCCGGTGAAGGGCGACCCGCGGCGCATCCCGATCATCCTGGCCAAGGCTCCGCGCACGTTGCTGCGCGAGGGCAAGGTCATCCATGCCAAGCACGCGGAGACCTACGCCTGGTGGCGACGCGAGGTGTTCGGCAGCGAGACACCGGGCACGCCGGTGGACCGACTGGTGACCGCCCGCGATCGATTCATCGACGTGTTCTCCCACCACTGCGCCTGGCGGTTCGTGTATGCCGGCGCGCAGAGCGCGATGGTGGACGCGGCTACCAAGGCCGGCGACCCGGCGCTGGCGACCCGGTTGATGTCCGGGGTGGGCGACGTGCTCGAGACCCGGATGGCCGACGACCTGTGGCGGCTCGCGCACGGACAGCTGACGGAGGATGAGTTCCTCGCCCAGTGGGGCTACCACGGTCCGAACGAGGGCAACCCCAGCGCGACTGTGTGGCGGGAGGACCCGACGCCGGTGCGGGTGTTGGCCAAGACCTATGCGGGCCGCGGAGCGGAACGGCCGGCCGGCCGCGAGGCACGGGCGAAGATCATCGGGCAGGAGGCGGAGCAGGCGCTGCTCGCGGCCACGCCGCGGCTGCGCCGGGCGTCGGTGCAGTGGTTACTGCGTCGGGTACGCAACATCGTCCGAACACTGCAGGTCGGCAAGGCCTCCTTTCTCATGTGCATCGACGGGGTGCGCAAGGCGACCCGCGAGTTCGGCGCCGAACAGGTCGCCAAGGGCGCACTGGCTCAGGTGGACGACGCGTTCTACCTGACCATCGCCGAGTGTCAGGCCTTGTCGGCCGGCCGACTCCCCGACGTCACCGAGATTGTGCTGGCCCGCCGCGGGTATCGCGACGCCCACCGCAAGGTCACCCTGCCGGTGTTCTTCTCCGGCATGCCCGAGCCGGTGGTGCCCGACCTGAGCCCGACCGATGGTCCGGTCGAGTTGTCCGGCGCGGCCTCCGGCGGCGGACGGGTCGAGGGCCGGGCGCGGGTGCTGCTCGACGTCAACAACGCGATCGAACTCGACGAGGGCGACATCCTGGTCTGCCGGTTCACCGATCCGAGTTGGGCGCCGCTGATGTCGTTGGCCGAGGCGTTGGTCATCGACCTGGGCGGTTCGGCGAGCCACGGCGCGGTCGTGGCGCGCGAACTCGGCATCCCGTACGTGATCGGCACGGAACGCGGCACCACGGTGCTGCGCGACGGGGACCGGATCCTGGTCGACGGCGAGCAGAATGTGGTCCGGGTGTTGGGTGGAGAGGGTGCGTCATGACCGTGCTCAGTGACAAGCCGCGGACGCGGCGCGCGGTTCCCGCCCGCCCGCGCAACCGGCTGGTGACCGCACTGGTCGGCGGGTTCGCCGCGCTGGTCGTGCTGGACCTGGTGATCACCGGCATCGGCAGCCCGCCGGGCAACGTCCCTGCGGTGAAGCTCGGGGAGAACACCGGGGTCCCGATGGTGCCGACCAACGCGGATTTCCCGTACAACCACACCCACACGATCTGGGCGATCGTCCTGCTCGGCGGGCTTGGCACGATCGGCTTCGCGGTGGCCATCCGGGACGCCATCCGCAACCGGGACTACCTGCCGCTGTTCATCGGCTTGGGCACCATTGCGGTGGTCTTTCCCGAGGTCTTCTTCGACATCGTCGGCATGGTCTACTACCCCGTCCATTCCGGCGACTTCGCGTTCAAGATCTTCGGCCGCCGGATGGGCTGGTTCATCGTCGGCGGCTGGTTCGGCGCCGGGGCATTCGCCGGGCTGATGCTCAAGGCCCTGCGCAGTCGACCCAAGGCCTGGCAGGTCTGGGCGCTCGTGCTCGGCGTCGGGATCAGCTACTCGATCTTCGAGGAAATCCTGGTCACCGCCGGCGGCATGTACCAGTACTACGGCAACCAGCCGATGTGGTGGCACAGCCTCCCGTTGTGGTGGACACCGTGCAACGTCATCGGCTGCGCGCTGCTGCCTGCCGCCTTCGCCTACCGCTACCAGCACATCCTCACCGGCTGGCGCGCCGCGGTCATGGTGATCGTGGTGCCCGTCAGCGTGGCCGGGACGTACGCGTTCATTGCCATGCCGAGTTGGATTGTGGTCAACGCCGACTACCCGTGGTTGCCCACCGAGTTGGGCGGTCTGGCCACCTACGCGCTGGGCATCGGGATGATCGCCGTGGTGCTGAACGCGTTCATGGGCTATCAGCCGTTCGACCCGGACAGCGGGCCGGCTGGATCGAACACTCGGGAGTAGGCGGATGGCGTCGTGGGCATCGCCTCGACGACGAACCAACGCCGCGGGGTCGACCTCGGCCCCCGGATCGGGACTATTGCCCGAACGAGTAACGCAGGTTGGCGTTGATCAATTGATTCAGCCGGTGGCGCAGGGCGCGCACGGTGCTCTCGTCCGGGAACGGGTCGTCCAGCAGCAAGGTCCACCGCAGGTCTGTGTCGTAGCCGGAGGCGGACGGCGTCAGGTCGAAGCGCACCCGCGCATCCGGACGCTCCTCCCAAAGCGAGGACCACACGACCAGCCGTGGCGCCTCGGATTCCAGCACGACCGGCCGGACCTCGCTCGACCGGATGGACAACCACTGCCGGTGCGGACCGCGGTCGGGGTCGGTGAGCGCTTCGAAGACCACCTGCGACGGCGCGGGTTGGTTCTTCTTCTTGGACGCCACCTCGTGCATGGGGTCCATTGTGCCTTCCGGGCCTCACCACTGGGCGGGTTTATAGTCCTTGAGGAAGACGCCATACAGGTCCTCGCCGACCTCCCCGCGCACGATCGGGTCGTAGACCCGAGCCGCGCCGTCGACCAGGTCGAGCGGGGCGTGGAAGCCCTCCTCGTGCAGCCGGGCCTTCGTGGGGTGCGGGCGTTCGTCGGTGATCCAACCGGTGTCGACCGCGGTCATCAGAATCCCGTCGCGTTCGAACATTTCCTGCGCGCTGGTGCGGGTCAGCATGTTCAGCGCGGCCTTGGCCATGTTCGTGTGCGGGTGGCCGGGACCCTTGTTGCCGCGGGCGAACTGACCCTCCATCGCTGAGACGTTGACGACGTAGGTGCGTCGTGCCGGCGAGGCGGCCAGCGACGCACGCAGCCGGGAGACGAGCAGGAACGGCGCGGTGGAGTTGCACAGTTGGACCTCGAGCAGTTCCAGCGGGTCGACCTCGTCGACCACGTCGGTCCAGCTGTTCCTCGGCGCCAGATCCGGCACCAGCCCGCCGGCGTCGATCGCATTGCCCGCCGCCACCCGGTCCAGCGCCGCCGAACCCCCGATCAGTGCCAGCTCGGTCAGGGCGCTCGGGGTCAGCGGGTGTTCGGCCAGATTGGTCAACTCCTTCGAGTGCTCGCGCACCCCACCGGACAACGTCATCACGTCGGGCAACAGGCCCTCGGGCAGCGGTGCGGTCTCCGCGGCCACCAGGTGGGAGTAGGCGCCGGGGCTGCGCCGCACAGTCTGCGCGGCGTTGTTGATCAGAATGTCCAGCGGCCCGGCCGCGGCGACGGAGTCGGCGAGCGCGATGACCTGCGCCGGGTCACGCAGGTCGATGCCGACGATGCGCAGTCGGTGCAGCCAGTCGGCGCTGTCCTGCATGGCGCTGAACCGGCGCACCGCGTCGGACGGGAAGCGGGTGGTGATGGTGGTGTGCGCGCCGTCGCGCAGCAGGCGCAACGCGATGTACATACCGATCTTGGCCCGCCCACCGGTGAGCAACGCACGCTTCCCGGTCAGGTCGGCGTGCGCGTCGCGGCGGGCCCGGTTGAACGCCGCGCACGACGGACAGAGCTGGTGGTAGAACGCGTCCACCTCGACGTAGCGGACCTTGCAGATGTAGCAACCGCGCGCCCGGTTGAGGATCCCGGCCAGGTCGGTGGCGGTCTGCGTGGCCAACCCGAATGCACCGGCGGTCTCGTCATCGATGCGGCCCGGCGCCCCGGTGGCGGTGGCGGCGGTGACCGCGTCGTCCTCGGCGCGGATGCGGGCCTGGCGTTCCGCGCGTCGGCGCTCCTTGACCGTCTTGAAGACGCCACCCACCGCCAGGCGCAGCGCCACCGCATCCGGGTGCTCCGGCGGAAGCGCCTCGACCTCAGCGATCACCGCCAGGGCCTGCGCCAGTCGTTCGGGGTCGATGCCGTCCACCGAGCGATTTTGTCAGTACGAGGGATCGCTCCGGTCCCGGGCGGCCGGCGCCGTCCCCGGCGGGGTCGCGACGAACTGGCCGACCTGCTCGGTCTGCCACTCCGAGACCAGCGTGCGATGGGCGATCCGCCAGCGGGCAGCGGGGCGGTCCTCGAACCGGTCGACGTACCGGGCGCCGAACACGCGCAGCGCACCGCCGCCCTTGGTCACGTGGTAGGCGACCAGGTAGCTCTCCACGATGGCGACGCCACCGTCGGCGGCAATGGAGATGTTCGACAGCGTGTGCATGGTGGAGTCGAAGCGTTCGGCCAGCACGCCGAGGACCCAGGGGACGTACTCATCGACGCTGCCCCGGAAGGAATCACCGTGATCGTCGAAGCCGTCGTCATGGTAGGCCGAGCGGATCAGCTCGGCGTCTCTGCGGTCGATGCCGCGGCAATACCGGTGCAGGGCCGCGGTGATCTGCCGCTCCACATCGATCGACGGATCTCTCATGCCGGTTCGAGAACCACCTGAAGCCTCGTCAGATTGTGTTGAACCAAATTCGGCATCCATGAGCCACAGTCCTCCCCCGGTGCCAACGCCAGCGCACTGGTACGGCGCAACAACACCTCGATAGCAATCCGTGCTTCCGCGCGGGCCAACGGCGCACCCAGGCAGAAGTGTGGGCCCTGGGCGAAGGACAGATGGCGCCTGCCCTCGGCCGCCCGGTCCAATCGCACCTCGTCAGCAGCCGGCCATTGGTCCGGGTCGCGATTGGCCGCCGCGTAGAGCAACCAGACGAACTCGCCCGCCGCGATCGGCACCCCGCCCGCGGTGGTACCCCGGGTCGCGGTGCGGAACAAGCCCTGCGCCGGCGGCTCCAGACGCAGCACTTCCTCAACGAACGCGGGCACCTGCGCGGTGTCGGACCGCAGCCGCTCCTGCAGCGTCGGGTCCATCGCCAGGGCTGCCGCACACGAGGAGATCAGACTCTGCGTGGTCTCATTCCCGCCGATCAGGAACAGCGTCAACGTCTGCAATTGCTCCTCGTGACAGAGCACCTCACCGGCCGCCGCCACATCCGAGATCAGGTCCTCGCGCGGGGTGGACACCCGGTCGGCGATGGCCGCGGTGAAGTAGTCGTAGCACTCGTCCAGCCCGGTGAGCAGCGCCACGATCTCCTCGCGCGGCAACGTTGGCTTCCCGTTGGCCCGCACGAAGCAGTCACTCCACCGTTTCAACGTCGGCTGATCCACGTCGTCGATGCCCAAGGCCCGGGCAATCACCGTCATCGGCAGCGGTACTGCGTAATCTCGCACCAGATCCGCACGCCTGTTCGGCACGAACGCATCGGCCAACGTTTCGGCCACGTCGGTGATCGGCGCCTCCAACGCGTTCACCCGACGCGGCGCGAAGGCCTTGTTCATCAGCGTGCGCTGTTGGCCGTGCCGCGGTGGATCGCAGTTGACCAGCGAGGCACCCTTCTGCGCGATCCCCACCCGGCGCACCGCGGCCGCCCGGACCGCCTCGGGGTAGGACTCGTCCGCCGCCACTGCCCGGGCCAACGCGGTCGCCGCACCCGGCCCGGACTGCCGCGTCGAGGAAAAGTCCTCCGGACGCAACAAAACATCGAGCACGTCGGCATGCCGGGTCACCGCGTAGGCGGACAGCGCCGAGACCCAGTGCACCGGATGCTCCTCGCGCAGATGCGCGTAGATCGGGTACGGGCAGCGCACCAGGTCCGGATCCGCGTTGGCGAACAAGCCCTCGTGCGGACAGTCGGTCACAGCCGGACGCTAATGCCGCGCGGCACTCAAGGTCCAGTGCCCAACCATTGAGAACTTGACTATTTCGGCCCTAGTCTCGTCCCGTGCCCACCGATCCGTTCCGTCTGGACGGCGAGGTCGCGGTCGTCACCGGCGGCACGGCCGGTATCGGCGCAGCGATCGCCACCCTGTTCCGCGACCGCGGCGCCCGGGTGATCGTCTGTGGCCGCGATGCCGAGCGCGGCAAGGCCTTCGCCGACACCCACGGCATCGAGTTCGTGGGCGCGGACGTCACCAGCGAGGCCGATCTCGCCGGCCTGGCCGTCGCCGTGGGCCCGGCGTCGATCCTGGTGAACAACGCCGGCCCCACCGACCTGCTGCACACCCGCGAGGTCGACGGTCCGGTCGGCGAGATGACGCCGACCAACTGGGCCCGGGTGCTGGATGTCACGCTCACCGGCGCCTACCTGACGACCCATCATCTTTTGCCCGCGCTGATCCGGTCCGGCCACGGTGCCATCGTGAACATTTCCTCGATCGCCGCCGCGCAGGCCATACCCGGCTTCGACGCCTACTCCGCAGGCAAGGCCGGCCTGGAGGCGATGACCCGTTCGCTGGCCGCGGGCTATGCCCACCTGGGCGTGCGGGCCAACGCGATCCGGGTCGGCTCGATCGCGGTCGACCATGGCGACGGCGAACGCCGCCGCGGCGTGGAGCCCGACCCGCGCCCGGACGCCTGGCGTCGCCCCGCCCCACCGGCCGCAGGTCGCCCGGAGGACATCGCGCACGCGGCGCTGTATCTGGCCGGCCCAGCAAGCAGTTACGTCACCGGCGTCGTGCTGCCGGTTGACGGCGGGCTCGGCACCCGCTCCTTGATGCCCTGGCAGACCCCCCGGCCGGGGCCGCCGGACGGCTGATACACGGACTTTCCGCGCCAAATTCGCCTAGGGCGTGATGTCCGACCAATCCGACAAGCAGTCCTACTGGGTTCACGTACCGAAAAGTAGGGTTCGGTCACGTTCTGTCGTTACAGTGACCGGCGCGACAATTCGGACGTAAATTTGGGGCGCGGGTCAGTCCGGTGAACCGCATAAGCCTCAGGAGTCGCACGTGCCCCGTTCGCACCGCACGCTCCGTATTCTGGCCGCTGCTGCGGCCACGACCACCCTACTCAGCGCATGTGCCGCGAACAGCGAGGTTCGCCAGGCCGTCGCTCAACAACGCGCCGCCGCGGCCGCCGCACCCGCCGGTGGCGGGGCGCTCGCCGGCGCCTCGCTGGCCGCCGCCCAGCCGGGCGGCACCACCATCGACACCGGCGCGGCCGCTGCGGCCGCCGCTCCCGGCGCCCCGG
Organism: Sporichthyaceae bacterium; assembly: GCA_036493475.1. Taxonomy (NCBI): domain Bacteria; kingdom Bacillati; phylum Actinomycetota; class Actinomycetes; order Sporichthyales; family Sporichthyaceae; species Sporichthyaceae bacterium. The sequence continues at coordinate 46,540 of DASXPS010000093.1, forward strand.
CCGCATCCACCGGCGGGGCCGCTCCGGTCGCCGCGGGTGGCGCCGCCCCGGCGGCCGGCGCCAAGGCCGCGGGCAAGAAGGACGCGAAGACCACCACGGCCACCGCCGGTCAGCCCGCCGCGGCCGCGGCGGGCGGGTGCACCGCGGCCGCCCCCGCGGGCGGCAACGGCGGAGCCACGGACAAGGGCGTCACCGCGACCACCATCAAGGTCGGTGGCACGTTCTTCAACGGCGGCTACCTGGACAAGTACGGCAAGGTGTCGGAGAACGCTGCCCGTGCGTACTTCGACTACATCAATGACAACGGCGGCATCTGCGGCCGGAAGATCCAGTACGTCACCTGTGACACCGCGGGCTCCGCGGACGGCACCACCGGCTGCCTGAACAAGCTGGCCAACCAGGACCAGGTCTTCATCATGGGCCCGTCCCTGGACTTCAACCTGGACATCGTTCAGCCCACGTTGGCCAAGGACAAGCTGCCCTGGGTTGGCTCCTCCGGCCTGTACGGCGAGGAATTCACCAGCCCGTGGATGTACCCGACGCAGTTGTCCGGCCCGGCGGTCGGTGCGTTGATCGCCCAGTACGCCGTGACCCAGCTGCACCTGAAGAAGATCGGCGTCTCGTTCCTCAATGACGTGGCGGGCCCCGGCTGCACCCAGCGGGTGCAGAAGGTCGCCGCCGCCAACGGGGCGCAGGTAGTGAAGACCACGTCCAACACCGAGATCGAGACCAGCCTGGACAGCCAGGTGGCCACGTTGAAGAACGCCGGCGTGGACTCCGTCCTGTTCTGCAACGACCCGGTGAACACGGTGAAGTTCATCCAGGCCGCCCAGCGAGTGGGCTGGAAGCCGACGTTCGTCGGTGGCTACGTGGCCGCGGACGACGTCCCGCAGGCCGCGGGCAGCAACGGCAAGGGCATGTACGGGTTCTCCTTCTGGGACTTCTACAAGAACAACACCCCGGGCGTGAACAAGTACCGGCAGATCACCGAGTACTACTTCCCGCAGACCTTCCACCACTTCTACGAGCAGGCCTGCTACGTGGGCGCCGAGGCGATCGTCGAGGCCTTGCGCAAGGCCGGCCCACACCTGACCCGCGACGACTTCCTCAAGGCGATCCGGTCGATGACCAACTTCGACTCCACACTGGGGCTGAAGCTGGACTTCTCGAACCTGGCCGATACCGCCCCGAGCGGGGTCATGCTCAAGGCCGACGACAACCTCGTCTGGCAGCAGGCGGTGGCACGGTTCGGCCTGAACAAGGGCTCCGCCGCGGCCTCCAGTGGCACCGTCCGCGACGCCCTGCCCGCCGCCGTGATGCCCGAGCGTCGTAACCAGGCGCGCCGCATCCTGGGTAGGCGCAGCGCGGGGCGTCGGGTTCGATGAGAGAGCGCAGCGAACTCATCAATAGGCATAGGGCACGCCGGGGAGTTCGGCGCGCTGCCGGCCGTGAGGTACGCCGATGAGCAAGTTCCTCGGATACGTCGTCACCGGGTTGGCCAACGGCACCATCTACGCGCTGGTCGCCCTCGGCGTGGTGATCACCTACCGGGTCTCCCGGGTGATCAACCTCGCCCAGGGCGCCACCGGGGTGCTCGCCGCGTTCCTGTTCCACTACACGCTGATGGGCAAGTTCGGCATGCCGGTGGCGGTGGCCACGGTGACCGCCATCCTGTTCGGCGCGGTGCTGGGCGCCGGCGTGGAACGCTTCGCGGTGCGCCCGGTGCGCCACCGCGGAGCGTTGGCCACGCTGACCGTCACCACCGGAGTGCTGTTGATGTTCTCCGAACTCACCGTGCAGATCTGGGGGCCGAACAACCCGCCGATCGCCTCGGTGTTCTCCGACCACGTGGTGCACATCGGCAACACCGGTGTGACGGTGCATCAGCTGGCCACGGCGGCCGCGGTGGTGTTGCTGTCCGGCGGGCTGTACCTGCTGCTGGCCCGCACCTGGTTCGGCGCCGGGGTCACCGCGATCGCCCAGGACCCGGGCGCGGCTCGCATCGTTGGACTGCCGGTGAACGGCATCATCACTGCCACCTGGGCCATCGGTGGCGCCAGCGCCGCGCTGGCCGGCCTGATGTACATCCACCTGAACTCTCTGGACCAGATCAGCCTGACCTTCGTGCTGATCTCCAGCCTGGTCGCCGCGGCGCTGGGCGGGTTCAACAGCCTGCCGCTGGCCGGGGCCGGCGGCCTGGCCGTCGGGCTGATCTTCAGCCTCAGCCAGGGTTACGCGTCCACCGCGGGGATCGGTGAGCTGTTGGTCTTCATCGCCCTGCTGGTGGTGCTGGTGGCTCGCTCCGGCAAGCCGCAGCTGGACGTGGTGGCGGAGTTCTGATGGCCCGCGCCCGCACCCAACGATCGAGCCTGCTCAGCCTGGACAGCATCGGCGTGCTGGTGCTGGCCGCGGCCGCGGTGCTCTGGCCGGTCTTCACCCCGAAGGTCGCGCACTTCTACGGCACGCTGTCCGCCACCTACGCGCTGGTCGGCCTGTCACTGGTGATCCTGGTCGGCTGGACCGGGCAGATCTCCCTCGGTCACGCCGCATTCCTCGGTTTCGGCTGCTACATCGGCGCGAAACTGCTCAACCACAACGTGCCGTTGGTTCTCGCCGTGCCGATCATCGCCGCGGCCGGCGCGGCCATCAGCCTGGTGCTGGGCGTGCCCTCGTTGCGCCTGCGCGGGGTGTATCTGACGATCACCACATTGGCCTTCGGTGTGGCCTGCCAGCGCTACTTCTTCACCCGGCCGCAGTTGCGCGGCAGCACCGCCGTGGAAGTGCCGCGCAAGACCCTGCTCGGCTGGTCCACCGAATCCGACCGCGGTCTGTACTACGCCGTGCTGGTGGTGCTGGCGGTGGCGCTGCTGCTGGCCTGGAACGTCCGGCGCACCGACACCGGGCGGGTGCTGTTCGCCATCCGTGACTCCGAGCAGGCCGCGGCCGCCATGGGCATCCGCATCGCGCCGTACAAGGTCGGTGTGTTCGCCGCGTCCGCCGCGTTGGCCACCGTGGCCGGGCTGTTCTACGGCATGTTGTTCCGCTCCACGCCGGGCGCGGACCAATTCGGTGTGCTGCAGTCGCTGTTCTACCTGGCCATGCCGGTGCTCGGCGGGGCCGAGGCCATTCTCGGTGCGGTGATCGGCGGATCGTTCCTGGCCACCGGGCAACCGCTGGTGAACCTGTTCGACGTCCGGCTGTACCTGGTGTCCAGCGTTTCGCTGCTGCTCATGCTGCTCTCCGGACAGGACGGGGTTGTCGGCATGCTGCACAACGCGCGCAAGACGCTGGCCGACGCCATCCGCGGCGAACCGATCCGTTACGGCTCGTTCGTGCCGGAAACCCACACCGAACGGCCCGACCGGTCGCCGGTGGTACACGTGCAGATCGAAGAGCCGCTGCCCGAGGGCACCGTGATTCGGGCGCGACTGGTGCGGGGCGGTGCACACGTATGAGCGAGCGCAGCGAGCTCATCAATGGGCACAGTGCACGCCCACAACGGCGCCGCACCGATCGAAGCGAGGCACGCCGGTGAGTGGGCACTTGATCGGTACCGGGATGACCAAGCGCTACGCGGGCCTGGTGGCCAACGACGACATCGACGTCGAGGTGCAGCCGGGCGAGATCGTCGGCCTGATCGGGCCGAACGGCGCGGGCAAGACGACGCTGTTCAACTGTCTGACCGGGGCACAGAAACTGACCGCGGGCAAGATCGTGCTCAACGGCAAGGACATCACCACGCTACCCGCCAGCGAGCGCGCTCGGCTGGGTCTGGCCCGCACGTTCCAGCAGTCCCAGTTGTTCCGTCACCTCTCGGTGGAGGAGAACCTGCTGTTGGGCAAGCACCGCAGCTACGGCACCGGCGCCGTGCTCGGCGCGCTGGGCCTGGCCGGCCGGTCCGAGCGGGCGGCACGCAAGGTGGTGCACCAAACCGCCGAGCAGTGCGGGCTCAACGACGTGTTGCACGCCCCGGTGGGCGACCTGCCCTACGGCACCCAGCGCATGGTCGAGGTGGCGCGGGCGATCGTGATGAACCCCGAGGTGTTGCTCGTCGACGAACCCGCCGCGGGCATGGACAGCACCGAGTCGGAGTACTTCGGCAACCTGCTGCGCCGGATCAGCCGGGAGCGCGCGATGTCCGTGCTGATCATCGAGCACGACGTGACCATGGTGCTGGCCATCTGCGACCGGGTGTACGTGCTGAACTTCGGCAAGCTGTTGGCCCGGGGCCTGCCGGCGCAGATCCGCGCCAACGAAGAGGTCCGGGCGGCCTACCTGGGGAGCACGGTGGCCTGATGGCAATGACCGAAGAGGCCAAGGCCTTCGCCGGTGTGGGCGCGGGTGAGAAGCCGCTGCTGGCCGCGCGGTCCCTCGACGTTGCCTACGGTTCCGTGCTGGCCGTGCGTGGTCTCTCGCTGCAGGTCGCCAAGGGCGAGATCGTCGCCCTGCTCGGCCCGAACGGCGCGGGCAAGACCTCCACGCTGCGCGGGGTGACCGGCCTGGTCCGGCCCCGCGCGGGCACGGTGAGCGTGAACGGGGTGCGCATCGACGGGCACGGCGCGGCCGCTGCGGTGCGGGCGGGCCTGGCGCACGTGCCGGAGGGCCGCCGGGTGTTCCCCGAGATGACCGTGCTGGACAACCTGCGGCTGGGTGCCTGGACGGACCGGCGCAAGGGCAAGGTCGTGGACGAGCGGGTGCGCACCGCGTTCGAGCTGTTCCCGCGGCTGGGCGAACGCCGCGGTCAGGCCGCGGGCTCCATGTCCGGCGGCGAGCAGCAGATGCTGGCCATTGCCCGGGCACTAATGTCTGACCCGCAACTATTGCTGATCGACGAGTTGTCGCTGGGCCTGTCCCCGCTGGTGGTTGACGAGATCTTGGCCCGCCTGGTGGAGCTGAACCGGGCCGGATTGTCCATATTGCTTATTGAACAGTTCGTGCACCGGGCGCTGGACGTGGCCGACCGCGTTTATGTGCTGAAGAAGGGCCGGGTGGCCTACAGCGGTACGCCGGAAGCCGCAGTTCGGGTCGGCGCTGTCGAGGAGGCTTACCTATGAGCGAGTTGCGAGCTCATCAACGGGCACAGCTATGAGCAACACGCGACGTGCGCTACGCGTGCTGGCCGGTACTGGGGCGTTGGGCCTGACCGGGGTCCTGGTGCTGGGCTGGGGTCCGGCCGCCAAGGCCGACCCACCGAGCACGCTGGCCACGTTCGTCGCGACGAGCTACGCCACCCCGTACGGCGTCATCAGCCGGGTACCGGTGGAGAGCGCCGGTGGCTTCCTCTACTCGAAGTCCTCGGTGCAGTTGGGCAAGTCGCTGAGCATGGCCGCCGGGTTCACCCTGGGCGAACTCGGTGACACCTTCGTGGTCACCTCGGCACCGCCGAACACCATCACCTCGATGCCCTCGGTGATCAACGCGCAGGACCCGCCCTCGACCACTGCCCCGAAGGAAGCCCACCTGACGGCCGGCCAGTACGGCGGGGCCGACAGCGGTGAGGTGCGCAATGCGGACCTGGCTGCCCGGGCCAACTCCGAGGATGCCCCGACGGCCACCGCGCAGGCGGCAGGCAATGCGGTGTCCTCCGCCCCGTTCAGCTCCGGGGCGTCCAGCTCGCGCAGCGACAGCGCGGTGGCCCCGGACGGCACGGTGAGCACCAAGGCCATCACCAGCGTGCAGAACGTGGTGATCGGCTCCGGGGCCACTGCGCTCACCATCGCCGCGGTGGACAGCGTGGCCTCGGTGAGCATCGCGCCCGGCGGCAAACCCATCCCGACGCTGACCGTCCACACCTTCGGCGCGCAGTTGGCCGGCGTGCCGGTCACCATCGACAGCAAGGGCATCAGCATCGACAACCAGGTCGCGCTGCCGCCGGACGCGCTGACCGCCTTCAAGGCCGGCATGGATCAACTGGCCGCACAAGGGTTGACGTTCACCCCCTCCCCGATGCAGACGCAGAGCATCCCGGAGGGCGCGACAGTCTCCGGTGCCGTGTTCTCCTTCCGCTACCACTACCCGGACGCCTTCCCGCGGCCCAGCGACATCGGCACCGACGAGGAATGGCGCCTGGGCAGCGTGTACGCCTCGGCGACCGCCCGGCCGCGCACCGAACCGCCAGTGGCGGCTCCGGTGGCCGGCGCCCCCGCCGGGTCGGCCGCGGCTGCGCCGGATGTGGCCGCGCCGGCGAGCGCCCCGCTCACGCCGGGCCTGCCGCCGGGCGCACCCGCCCCGGTGGGCACCGGGCAGCTGAACCCGGCCACCGCACCGGCGGAGGAACCGTTGTTCGCCCTGCCTGCCCGGGTCGCCTCGCCACTGCCGGGTGAGTTCCGGGACGGCTATCGATACGTTCTGTTGGCGGCCCTGGCCGGCATCGGCACCATGATCATCGTCCTCAAGCGCGCGCTGTAGTCGGCCAAGGACCTCAGAGGGAGACACCATGAACAACAAGCTCGGTGACCTGGGGCTCAAGGCGCTCGCCGCGGCTCTGGTGGCCGCCGGCCTACTCTGCGTTCTGCTGGGCTACCTCGGGGTGCGCCGCAACGACGACATCGTGCTGCAACTGCCCTATCTCGCCTCCGGCGGTGTGGGCGGGCTGGCGCTGATCGCGCTGGGCGCGGTGGTGCTGATCGTCGAGCAGATGCGAGCGCAGAGCCGGCGCGCCGCCGCGGTCAGCGAGGCGCTGGAGGAGTGGAAGGAGGCGGCCATGGCCGAACTGCGTGCCTTCCTGGACAGCGCGACGCTGGAACTCGAGGTGCCGCCGCGTAATCACCGCGCCGCGAACGATCCGGCCGGCGCACGCAACTGACCATGCGGACCGCCGCGGTGTTGGTGTCCGCCGCGGCGCAACGGATGAGCGCGGAACGCGGCAAGCTGATCGACGGGATGGTCGACATGCTCGCCGGCGAGATCGCGCCGCTGCAGCATGACGACGACCACCTGCTCGCGATGCTGGCCGCGTCCACCCACGAGAGCGTCATGGGCGGCCTGCGGGTGCTGGAGAACAACCTCGACCCGCGCAGTTCCGAGGCGGGCGAGGCCGCCCTGCAGTACACCCGACGGCTGGCCCAGCGGGCGATCCCGTTGTCCGCGCTGCTGCGGGCGTTCCGTTTGGGGCACGCCTCGTTCGTGGAGATGCTGCTGGCCGAGATCGCGGCCGATCCCGACGTGAGCACGGCCGATGCCGCGGCGGCGGGTGTGGTGGCCATGCGCCAGTCCACCGGGTATGTGGACACGGTTTCCGAGCAATTGGTGGTCGCCTACGAACGGGAGCGCGAGGCGTGGACCCAGCACCACTCCATGCTGCGCGCCGGGATGATCAAGTCGCTGCTGGATGGCGACGACGTGGACGTGCCCGCCACCGAGGCTTCCTTGGGTTATCGCCTGGGTCAGACCCACCTGGGGTTGCTGCTGTGGTTCGACCGGGAAATGGGTGCGCCCGGGGAGGGCTTGCTCACCTTGGAGAAGCTGGCCACCCGGATTGCCGCGGCGTTGGACGGGTTGCATCTGTCGGTGCCGGCGGACGCGGACAGCGTGCAGGTCTGGATCGGGTTGCCCGGCGGGGATCCCGGCGAGACGGCCGCCCCGACCGTTGGCTCGATATTGGAGGCGGTACCCGAGCCGCGGCCGCGCGCCGCGCTGGGTCGACCGGCGACCGGTATCGCCGGCTTCCGCTCCAGCCATCGTCAGGCCCGCGCGGCCCGGCAGGTGGCGGTGGCCGCCGGACGCCGCTGCGGGCCGGTCACCGACTACGCCGAGGTGGGCGCGATCGCCCTGCTGTGCACGGATCTGGCCACCACCCGGACCTGGGTGCAGGACACCCTCGGTGGGTTGGCAGGAGATGACGAGGCCACCGAGCGGTTGCGCGAGACCGTGCGGGTGTTCCTGCATCTGGGTTCCAGCCACACCGCCGCGGCGGAGAAGCTGAACCTGCACAAGAATTCGGTGGTCTACCGGATCGGCCGGGCCGAGGCACTGCGCGGCCGGCCACTGCGCTCCGACCGAGCCGACGTGGAACTGGCGCTGCGCGCCGCCCACCTGCTCGGACCGGTGGTGCTCGACCAACAGAGCTGACGTCTCGTCAGGTGTCGGGGTAATCGGGAGGAATGGCATGAGTAGCTCACGTACAGGCCTGCACAGGACCGACGGCCAGCGGTTGTCCCCGCTGCTCGGGGTGCTGTGTGGACCGTTCACGCCCACCCTGCACGCGGCGGTTAGGCACCCGTCCAACCCCGTGCGTCGCGGCCTGGACGTGTTGATCACCGTGGCCGGCGTGCACCGCGGCGGGAAGGTGACCAGCCGGGACCTGAGCGCGGGTGGCCTTCCCGCGCGGCTGTTCACGCCGGAGGGCGTCGGCGCGGACGCCCCGTTGCTGGTGTTCTTCCACGGCGGCGGCTTCGTGGTCGGTTCGATCAACTCCCACGCGCAGGCCTGCAAGTTCATCGCGCAACGCGGCGCGTGCAAGGTGCTGTCCGTCGGCTACCGCAAGGCACCCGAGCACCGCTTCCCGACCGCCGTGGAGGACTGCACCGCGGCGTTCCGCTGGGCCGCTGCGCACGCCGCGGAACTCGGCGTGAACCCCGCCCGCATCGCGGTCGGTGGGGACAGCGCGGGCGGCAACGCCTCGATCGTGGTGTGCCTCAATACGCTGAGCGAGGAGCGGCGGCCGTGCGGCGCCTGGCTGCTCTACCCGGTGGTCGACGCCGACTTCGACGCGTGGCCCTCGGACAAGCTGTTCGAGAAGGGCCCGCTGCTGTCGGCCGGCTGCCTGCGCGACATGTTCGCCAACTACTGCAACCCCGGCCAGGAGAAGGACCCGAAGCTGTCCCCGATCAACTCCGATCAGCTCGGCGAACTGCCCCCGATCTACCTGGCCACGGCGGGCATGGACCCGCTGCGGGATCAGGGCGAGGCCTTCGCCGATCGGGCCCGGTCGGCCGGCGCCAAGGTCGAGCTGCGTCGCTATGACTCGCTGCCGCACGCCTTCATCAACCTGCTCATCGACCCCGGCGCTCGCTCGGCGGCCGAGGAGTCCGTCCGAGGTCTGCGGGCTCTGTTCGCCTGATCTTGTACTGCGGTCACTGATGGCCGTGGTGAAGCTCGGTCCGCCGAGCCATGGCCGGCGCGCTGCGGAAGCGAAAGGCTGGTGCCCGGCGAGGAGGCCGTCATGACGTTCAACGCGCTGTGGGAAGACGAGGACACCGAGGCGTCCAACGCGAGTGGCAATCCGGACCGCCCGTACGACGAGATCAACCTGTCCACCAAGGCGTTCTGGTGGGCCACCATGGACGAGCGGGAGCGCAGCTTCGCCGTGCTGCGCAAGGAGCGGCCGATCACCTGGCAACCCCCCTTCGAGGACCAGCTCATCGACGAGCCGTTGGACTACGGCTATTGGGCGGTCACCACGCACCGGCACCTGGTCGAGGTGACCCGGCGGCCCGAGGACTTCCTGTCCAGCCCGAGCATCTTGATGGAGAACGTGCCGGTACAGACGTTGGAGGCCGCGCAGTCGATCATCGCCATGGACCCGCCACGGCACTCCTCGCTGCGCCGGCTGATGGCGGCCGCCTTCACGCCCCGTCAGATGCGACGGATCGAGGACCAGATCAACGCCAACGCGGCGCTGGTGGTGGACAACCTGCTGCAGAAGGCGAAGGAGTCGCCCGACGGTTGGGTCGATTTCGTTGCCGAGTGCGCCAACCTGCTGCCCATGCACAACATCAACGACATGATGGGCGTCCCCGACGGCCAGCGGCAGGAAGCCGCCGACTGGATGATGAAGGCCACCTCCTGGAGCGACCCCGAATACGCGGGGGACACCAAGGAGTCCGCGATCACGATGCTGTTCGACTCGGTGATCTACATGCACGAGTTGGCGGCCGAGCTGATCGAGGACCGCCGGGCCAACCCGGGGCCGGACCTGTTCAGCTCCTTGGTGCAGGCCGAGGTCGACGGCGAACGGCTCGAGGACCACGAGATCGGGTCGTTCTTCGTGCTGCTGACCATCGCGGGCAACGACACCACCCGGCAGTCCCTGGCCCACGGGATGCGCGCGCTGACCACGCACCCGGACCAGCGAGCCTGGCTGATGGCCGACCTGCCGGGCCGGATGGCCACCGCGGCCGAGGAAATCGTCCGCTGGGCCACCCCGATCATGACCTTCCGGCGCACCGCCGCGCGGGACTGCGAGATCGACGGGGTGCAGATCACCAAGGGCGACAAGGTGGTGCTTTTCTACTCCTCGGCCAACCGCGACGAGCTGGCCATCGATCGGCCCCACGAGCTCGATTTCTCCCGGCACCCGAACCCGCACGTGGCCTTCGGCGGCGGCGGCATCCACCATTGCCTCGGCAATCAGCTGGCGCGCTTCCAGATCCGGGCACTGTTTTCCGAACTGCTCACCCGCTGCCCCGACATTGAGGCCGGCGAGCCTATACTTACTCCTGGTAACTTCTTCCATGTGGTCAAGCGGATGCAGTGCCGTCCGTATCCCTCCTAGAGGAGCGCCCGCCTTGAACGATCTCGACGTCCTTATCGTCGGCGCCGGCCTGTCCGGGATCGGCGCCGCGCACCGGATCACCACCGAGCACCCGCAGCGCAGCTATGCGGTGCTGGAGGCCCGCGAGGCCATCGGCGGCACCTGGGACCTGTTCCGTTACCCCGGCATCCGCTCGGACTCCGACGCGTTCACGATGAGCTATCCGTTCCGGCCGTGGGCCAGTCGCAAGGCCATTGCGCCGGGCGATGAGATCCGCGCCTACGTGCAGGGCGCCGCGGCCGACGCGGGCATCGACCAGCACATCCGCTTCGGTACCACGGTGCGCTCGGCGTCCTGGTCGTCGAGGGCCGCCCGGTGGACGGTGCAGACCGACGAGCGGGGCACCGGAGTCACCTACACCTGCAAGTTCCTCTACCTGTGCACCGGTTACTACTCCTACGACGCCCCACATCAGCCGGTCTTCCCCGGCGCCGAGGACTTCATCGGCCAGGTGATTCATCCTCAGTTCTGGCCGGAGGATCTGGACTACGCGGGCAAGCGGGTCGTGGTGATCGGCAGCGGCGCGACCGCGGTCACTCTGGTGCCGTCCATGGCGACCACCGCGGCGCACGTGACCATGCTGCAGCGCTCGCCGTCGTACGTGCTGGCCATGCCCGAGGTGGACCACATCGCCGAGTTGCTGAAGAAGGTGTTGCCCGCAAAGACCGCGCACACGGTGGTGCGGGCGAAGAACATGGCGCTGCTGCAGGGCATCTATGAGCTGTCCCGGCGCAGGCCGGGCCTGGCCCGCAAGCTGGCCCGCAAGGGCGCGGTGGCGTTCCTGAAGGACGAGGCGTACGTCGACAAGCACTTCAAGCCGCGCTATCACCCGTGGGACCAGCGGCTGTGCCTGGTGCCGGACGGGGACATGTTCAAGGCCATCCGCAACGGCAGCGCCTCGGTGGTGACCGACACCATCGACCGGTTCGTGCCCGAAGGCATCAGGTTGAGCTCGGGCGAGGTGCTCGAGGCCGACATCATCATCTCCGCCACAGGTCTGACGCTGCGTCGGTTCGGCGACCTGAGCCTGGACCTGGACGGGGTTGAGGTCGACCTGGCGGACACCGTTGCCTACCGGGCGATGATGGTGTCCGGGGTGCCGAACTTCGGTTTCTGCTTCGGCTACTCCAACAACTCCTGGACGCTGCGGGCGGACTTGTCCGCGCGCTACCTGTGCCGGCTACTGGCCCATATGGACGCGCACGGCTACGACGTGGCCACCCCGACGCTACCCGGCAAGGTGGGTCGCAAGCCGTTCCTGGATCTGAGCTCGGGCTACGTGACGCGCGGCATCGCGCTGTTCCCGAAAGCCGGCGACCGTGGGCCGTGGCAGGTCAGCCAGAACCACCTGAAGATGGCCGCCGGCTTCCGGCGCAACGATCTCGATGAGGACATGACCTTCTCCAAGGTTCAGCGAACGACCCCGGTCACCGCGTGAGTTCAAGCGCGGTCGACTACGACGTCCTGGTCATCGGGTCGGGGTTCGGCGGCAGCGTGACCGCACTGCGGTTGACCGAAAAGGGCTACCGCGTCGGCGTGCTCGAGGCGGGGCGCCGGTTCACTGCCGACACCCTGCCGCGCACCTCCTGGGACGTGCGCAACTTCGTGTTCGCACCAAGGCTCGGGTGCTACGGCATTCAGCGCATCCATGTGCTGCGGGATGTGATCGTGCTGGCCGGCGCGGGCGTCGGTGGCGGGTCGTTGAACTACGCCAACACGCTCTACCAACCCAGCGCGGAGGCGTTCTACCGCGACCCGCAGTGGGCAGACATCACCGACTGGCGGGCCGAACTCGACCCGTACTACGCGCAGGCCTCGAAGATGCTCGGTGTGGTCACCCAGCCCAGCGACACCCCCAGCGACCGGGTCATGCGGGCCGTGGCCGAGGAGTTCGGCAAGGCCGACACCTACACCCCGACCCGGGTCGGGGTGTTCTTCGGCCGGGACGGGGCGCAGGAACCCAGCGTTGAGGTGCCCGACCCGTTCTTCGGTGGCGTCGGGCCGGTCCGGCGGGGCTGCATCGAGTGCGGCGCGTGCATGACCGGCTGCCGGCACGGCGCCAAGAACACGTTGACCACCAACTACTTGGCCCTCGCCGAAGGTGCCGGTGCTGTGGTACACCCCGAAACGACGGTGCTCACGGTGGCACCGCATTCCACCGGGGGTTACGCGGTGACGACGCGTCAGACGGTCGGTCGGGGCCGGCGAGTATTCACCGCCGAGCAGGTGGTGTTCGCTGCGGGCACCTATGGCACCCAGAAGTTGTTGCACCGCATGCGCGACACGGGTGTGTTGCCGAATATTTCGGCCCGCCTCGGCGAGGTGACGCGTACCAACTCCGAGGCCATCGTCGGTGGGGTCTCCCGGCGCCGTCCGGAGCCGGGCAGCGACCGGGACTTCACGCAGGGGGTGGCCATCACCTCGTCGTGGTTCCCGGACGAGCACACCCATGTCGAGCCGTGCCGATACTCCCGCGGCAGCAACGCGATGGCGCTGTTGGGCACGATCCAGGTGGACGGCGGCGGCCGCATCCCGCGGCCGATCCGAGCGCTGGGCCAAATCGCGGCGCACCCCATTCGGTTCCTCCGGTCACTCTCGGCCCGGCACTGGTCGGAGCGAGCAGTGATCGCATTGGTCATGCAGTCGGTGGACAACTCGATCACCGTGCATCGCACCAAGCGGGGGCGGCTGACGTCCAGTCAGGGCCACGGCGCGCCCAACCCGACGTACCTGCCGGTGGCCAACGAGGTGGCCCGCAAGATCGCAGAGCAGATCGACGGGGACCCGCTGGGCTCGGTCGGGGAGCTGATCGACCTGCCGATGACCGCGCACTTCATCGGCGGCGCGGTGATCGGTGCCACACCGAGCACCGGCGTGGTGGATGCCTACCAGCGGTTGTACGGCCACCCCGGCTTACACGTGGCGGACGGCTCCGCGCTGTCCGCGAACCTCGGGGTGAACCCGTCGCTGACCATCACCGCGCAGGCGGAGCGGGCGATGGCGTTCTGGCCGAACTCCGGCGAGGCCGACTCGCGGCCCGCGCTGGGTGAGCCCTACCGGCGGCTGGACCCGGTGCGCCCGCATCACCCCACGGTGCCCGCCGGCGCCCCGGCCGCGCTGGACCTGCCCTGGCCGTCCGCGCGGGAGGGCTCGACCACCTCCGGCTGAGGTCGCCGCGGCCACCAGTTCAACGGGCCCAACAGCATCGCCGCGGCGGGCACAATGAGCGTGCGCACGATCAGAGTGTCCAACAGCAACCCGATCGCGATTGCCGTGCCGACCTCGGAGAGGTCCAGCAGGGGCGCGGGCACCAGCGCCAGGAAGCTGCCCGCGAAGATGAGCCCGGCCGAGGTGATCACCCCGCCGGTGCTGATCACCGCGCGCGCGATACCCGGCCGGTCCCCGGTGGGCGTCTCCTCCCGGATACGCGCGGTGAGCAGCAGGTTGTAGTCCGCGCCCACGGCCACCAGGAACACGAACGTGACGATCGGCAGGAACCACACCAGTGGACGGCCCAACAGGGTGTGCCACACCAGCGCGGTCACGCCGATCGCCGCGGCATAGGACAGCACCACCGAGGCCAGCAGATACAGCGGCGCCACCAGTGCCCGCAGCACCATGACCAGGATGAGCACGACGGCGGCGAGCACCATCGCGGCGACCACCTTCAGGTCCCGACGCAGCAGGTCGTGCAGGTCCGCACCGAACGCGGCGGCCCCGGTCACCTCGACCCGCGCGCCGGCCAGCGCGGTGCCGGGCAACGCGGTGCGCAACGCGGCCTGCTCGGCGCGCAGCCGGGCCCGGCCCGCGGGGCTGAGGGGGTTGGCGTCGCCGCTGACCAGGATGCGCGCGGTGTGCCCGTCGGCGGAGACGACCTGCGCGAGCGCCGCCGTGGCCACCGCCGGGTCGATCTTCGACCCCTTTTTTCCCTTCGGGGGCAGCAGGTCCGCCGGGCTGTGCATCATCGCCACACCCGGCACCGCGGCCACCGCCGCGGCGGGCCGGGCGAACGCGGCCAGTGCCGCGGGAGTGCGCAGATCGGCGCGGCTGGTCAGCACGAAGAAATCGGGCAGCGTGGCGTGGTGTGGGAAGTGCGCGTTGAGCGCGTCCAATGCGCGCGCATTCTTGGAGTGCGGTTGCAGGGCGTTCTCGTCCACGCTGGTGTGCACGCCGGCCGCGAACGCGGCGAACGGCGCGAGCACCAGCACTGCGACCGCCAGCACGGCTGCTGGTCGCCGGGCCAGCAGATCCGCGGTGGCCGTCCACCGGCGCACCGAGCCGGCGCCGCCCGCCCGCGCCGCCCGGTCCCCGGTCAACACCAGCAGCGCGGGGGTCAACGTCAACGCCACCGCGGCGGTGACCGCGATGCTCAACGCCAACGCCGGGCCGAGCGTGTGCAGCGCGGCCAGGCGCGCGGCAAGCATCGCCGCGCTGCCGACCATGACGGTGGCCGCCGACGCGGCCAGCACCGGACCGAGCGCCACCAACGCGGCCCGTGCCGCTGCCGGTGGCGAGGCCCCAGCGGCGAGGCCCTCCTGGTGACGGCTGATCAGAAACACGGCGTAGTCGGTGCCGGCGCCGAACACCACCACCACGACGAAGGCGTCGGTGTAGGTGGACACCGGCATCCCGTGCTCACCGGCCAGCGAGATCAGACCGCGGGCGCAGAGCACGGAGGTGAGGATGGTCGCCAGCGGGATCGCCATCAGCCGCGGACGCCGGTAGATGCCCAACAGAATGCCCAGGATCAGCACCAAGGCGATCACCGTCACCGGCACCATGATGTGTTCGATTTTGTCCATGAGGTCGGTGATCATCGCGACGTCACCGCCCACGTGCACGTTCAGTCCGGGCGGCGGATCGAGCGCCCGGGCGGTATCCCGCAGCCAGTGCACGTCGCGGACCCCCTGCGGCGAGCCGACCTGCGGGGGGATCGCGGTCGGCAGGTAGGTCGCCGCACCGTCCGCGCTGCGCAGGGAGGGGGCCAACAGCGGATCGGTCAGGTCGTCCTGGACGTCCAGCACCCGATCCGGAGCGGCCCGCAACGCCGCCACAAAGCGCCCCTGATAGGCCCGGTCGGCGGCGGTGAGCCCGCCGGGGTGCTCCAGCACGACCAGGACGTAGCCGTGCGCGCCGGGCGCACCGAAGGCCGCCTCCATACTCTGCAGGCCCCGCACGCTCGCCGAGTTCGACGGCAGGAACGGCGCGCTCTTGTTGCGCACCACGTGTTCGAACTGCGGCACGAACACGTTGAACGCCATCGCGACCAGCAGCCAGGCGGTGATCACCCGCCAGGGTCGGGTACCGACTGCGGCGCCGATCCGGCCGAAAACCGTCAGTCCCCGGTCTCGCGGAACCACGCGTCCAACATCGACTGCAGGTCCGAGGCCACCCAGCGAGTCTCCCGGCGGTCGGCCACCCAGAGGTAAACGTCGGGGCGGTTCTCCTCGAGCCGGTAGGCGAACAGATCCTCGCCCCCGGTGTCGCCGAAGAACAGCAGGTCAACCTCGAGGCCCCCGCCCTCGGGCATCGCCGGGGTGTCCCCGTCCCGGCCGAGCTCCAGGTTCTCCTCGACGATGCGCTCCACCGGCCAGACTGGCTCACCGCCCTCGTCGTCGGCCAGCCCGTCGGTCTCCAGCAACAGCGAGCGCAGGTCCCGTGGCAGATCCAGGCCGAGCTTGTCCTCCAGCTCGTCGATGGTGGCCTCGTCGGCCGGGTCGGCCAGCTCGACGACGACCCCGAAGTCGTCGAGGGTCCGCAGCCAGGCCGTCCACATGGGCGTCACCCTAACCCTCAAGGGCCGCCATTCGGGGGACCCGACGCCGGGTCAGACGATCAGTCGACGCAGCGCGGGCAGCAACTGACGTAACGCCTGTCCGCGGTGCGAGATCGCGTCCTTTTCCGCGGCGGACATCTCGGCGGTGGTGCGCTCGTGCCCGTAGGGCTGGAAGATCGGGTCATAGCCGAAACCGTTGCTGCCGCGGCGTTCCCGCAGCAACACGCCGGTGATGGTGGCCAGCACGGACTGTCCGGTGCCGTCCGGCAACGCCAACGCCGCCGCGCAGGCGAACTTCGCGCCGCGCCTCTCGTCCGGCACGTCCTGCAGTTGGCCGAGCACCAGGTCCAGGTTCGCCTCGTCGTCGCCGTGCTTCCCGGCCCAGCGCGCAGAGAAGATGCCGGGCATCCCGTTCAGCGCGTCCACACACAGCCCGGAGTCGTCGGCGATCGCGGGCACGCCGCTGGCCTGAGCCACCGCGTGCGCTTTCAGCAGCGCGTTCTCGGCGAATGTCGTCCCGGTCTCGGCCACCTCGGGCACATCGGCGAAGGCGTCCACCCCGCACACCTGCAGCGGCAGGTCGGCCTCGGCCAGGATGCGGGCGAGTTCGGCGAGCTTGGCCGCGTTGCGGGTGGCCAGCACGATCCTGTTCACCCCGACAGCGCCGCCTGCTGAATGCGCGTCAGTTCCGCACAGCCGCCCACCGCCAGGTCCAGCAGTGTGTCGAGCAACGCCCGGTCGAACGGCGCGCCCTCCGCGGTGCCCTGCACCTCGACGAAGTTGCCCGCGCCGGTGCAGACCACGTTCATGTCGGTGTCCGCCGCGACGTCCTCGACGTACTCCAGGTCCAACACCGGCACGCCGAGGGACACCCCGACGCTGACCGCGGCCACCGAGTCGCGCAGCGGCTCCCCGCGCAGCGCGCCGCGCTCACGCAGCCAACTGATGCCGTCGGCCAACGCCACATATGCGCCGGTGATGGCCGCGGTGCGGGTACCGCCGTCGGCCTGCAGCACGTCGCAGTCCAGCACGATGGTGTTCTCCCCGAGCGCCTTGTAGTCGACCACCGCGCGCAGGCTGCGCCCGACCAACCGGGAGATCTCCTGGGTACGGCCGCCGAGGCGTCCCTTCACCGACTCGCGATCGCTGCGGGTGTTGGTGGACCGCGGCAGCATGGCGTATTCCGCGGTGACCCAGCCCAGTCCGCTGCCTTTTCGCCAGCGTGGCACCCCCTCGGTGACGCTGGCCGCACACAGCACCTTGGTGCGCCCGAACTCCACCAACACCGATCCCTCGGCGTGCTCCAGCCAGTGGCGGGTGATGGTCACCGGACGAAGTTGATCGGCCGCGCGGCCGCCGGGACGTTCCACGCCCGCGACCCTACAGACCCCACCTGACGTCCGGCTGACGCGGCGCTCTTACGCCGTGTCAGCCGGACGTCAAGGGCTAGATGTCGTAGGTGGCACCGGGGCAGGCCAGGTCCACGTGGCCGGGGAAATCGGCGGCCTCGGCCAGTGTGCGGGCCGGGTCGTTCCACGGCGGGATGTGGGTGAGCAGCAGGCGCGGCACGTCCGCCCGCTCGGCGTGCTCGGCGGCCTCCTTGCCGGTGAGGTGGATGTCCGGGGCGAGGTCACGGCCCTCGTGGAAGGACGCCTCGCACAGAAACAGATCGCTGCTGCGGGCAAGCTTGACCAGGTCCTCGCAGACGCCGGAGTCGCCGGAGTAGGTGAACACCTTGCCGTCGTGCTCGATGCGCATGGCGTAGGCCTCGACCGGATGCACCGTGCGGTCCACGGTCACCCGCAGCGGCCCGATCTCGAAGATCGCGCCGGCGCTCAACGCGCGAAAGTCGAATACCTCGGTCATGCCGGGGTCCTCGGGCAACCCGTAGGCGGCGGCCATCCGGCCGGGCGTGCTCGCCGGCCCCCACACCGGGATGCGGGGGGCCGCGCCCTCCGGACGGTAGTTGCGGGCCACGTAGTAGCCGCACATGTCGATGCAGTGGTCGGGGTGCAGGTGGGACAGCACCATCGCGTCGATGCCATAGATGTCGGTGTGCTTGGCCAGTTCGCCCAGCGCCCCGGCGCCAAGGTCCAGCAGCACCCGGAAGCCGTCGGCCTCCAACAGGTAGCACGAGGTCGCCGAAGTGGGCCCACCGAACGATCCGGAGCAACCGACGACGGTCAGCCTCACGCGATGGCTCCCATGACCTCGACGTCGCCCAGCGCTTCGACCACGCCGAGGTCCGGCCCGAGGAAGCGCCGGCCCACCGCGGCGAACGGCTGCCGGTCACCGGTGGCGAGGAACCGATGACGCGGCTCGGGCGCGTCCGCGGCGCGGGCCAGGCCCGCGTCCACCAGCACCCGGTAGACGTCCTTTGCGGTCTCCTCCGCGCTGGACACCAACGTCACCGAATCACCCAGGGTGTGCGCGATGGCGCCGGCCAGCAGCGGGTAGTGCGTGCAGCCCAGCACCACGGTGTCAACGTCCGCCTCGATCAGCGGCGCCAGGTACTCCGCGGCCACCCGGCTCACCTCCGGACCGGCGGTCAGCCCGCGCTCGGCGAACTCCACGAACCGCGGGCAGGCGGTCACCGTCAACTGCAGGTCGTGTGCCGCGGCGAAGGCGTCCTCGTAGGCCTGCGAGGTCTTGGTGGCCTGCGTGCAGATCACCCCGACCCGGCCGTTGCGGGTCGCGGTCACGGCCCGGCGCACGGCCGGCCGGATGACCTCGACCACCGGCACCGAGTAGCGCTCCCGGGCGTCCCGCAACACCGCCGCCGAGGCCGTGTTGCAGGCGATGACCAACGCCTTGACGCCATCGGCGACCAGATGGTCCATGACGTTGAGCGCCAGTCGGCGCACCTCCGCGATCGGCCGCGGCCCGTAGGGGGCATTGCGGGTGTCGCCGACGTAGACAACCGGCTCGGCGGGCAGCAGATCGAGGACCGCGCGCGCGACGGTCAGCCCGCCGACGCCGCTGTCGAAAATCCCGATCGGTGCGTCCGACATGGCCGCCACAGTACGACGTCGTTCTGCGGTAGCGCCGGCAACAGGCACGATTGTCACCAATGATGCGGCGTCAGCGCCCCGTGGTAGCCGCGTCCAGGCGGTCGAGGAATTCCACGGCGTGGGCCGCGTACGGCCCGATCCATCGATCGTGGATGTGCTTGATGGGCAGCACGTTGAGGTGGTTCCAGCGCTGCCGGCCCTGCCGCACCACGATCACCAGGTCGCACTCCTCGAGCACCCGCAAGTGCTGCATCACCGTGCACCGGTCCAGATCGCCGAATGCGGCACACAACTCCCCGGTGGTGCGCGGTCCATCGCGCAACCGGTCGAGCAGCCGCCGGCGGGTCGCCGAGGCCAGGGCCCGGAAGACCTTGTCGGACTGCTCGTCCTGTGTCATGTTGTAAATATATAACACGAGGAGGCAAGTCCGATGGAGCTACGGTTCACGGTTCGGGCGCACATCTCGCGCCCGGTCGCGACGGTGTTCGAGGCCGTGGTGGACCCGGATCAGCTGTCGGGGTACTTCACCACCGGCGGCGCCACGGGCCGGCTGGAGAAGGGCGCCACCGTCACCTGGGATTTCCACGATTTCCCCGGCGCATTCCCGGTGGAGGTGGTCGACGTGGTGCCGAACACGCGCGTCGTGCTGCGCTGGGCAGCACAGGCACCGGCGATCGACGGACACACCGAGGTCACCATCGGGTTCGAACCGGTCGGCGATGACCGCACCCTGGTCACCGTCACCGAGGAGGGCTGGCAGCCGGGCCCGGAGGGACTGGCCGCGTCCTACGGCAACTGCATGGGCTGGTCGCAGATGCTCGCGGCGATGAAGGCCTACGTCGAGTACGGCATCAACCTGCGCGAGGGCATGTACGTCTGAGGCCGCGCTACCCCTGGACGACGGTGCGCTCGAGGATGCCCAGCGTGTTGCGCAGGGTCGCCTCCGGGATGATCGGGAAGCGGACGACACCCAGCCCCGGGATCTCCCGGTCCTGCCAGGCGCCGACCTGCGACCAGTCGTAGTAGGACGTCACCTCGGTACCGTCTTCGGTGGGCCGCAGCCGGTAGCCGTAGAAGTGGTGGATCGGGGTGTCGATCAGCGGCGATTCGACGGTCCACTGGATCTCTTGATCCTGCTCGAACTTCGTGATGACCACCGTCACGTCGTAGCGCCCGAGCGGCAGGTCGTTGATGGCCTCACGGTGCATCTTCAGACCGAACGTGTCGCCGACGCCGCTGACCGGTTTCTCGTCGACCACGGACATGATCGAGCCGGAGCTGTCGATCGCCAGGTGCCCGCGGGGGTCGCAGAGCACCGCGAAGATGGCCGATGCGTCGGCCGGAATGATGCGGGAGACCTCGAATCGATCCGTCATGCCGGGCATCCTGCCAACTACCTTGCACCGACGTCGAGCGGGCCGGTTGGATGGGCGCGAAGCCCCCTACGGGCGGAGGTCGGCATGACCGTGCGCGGGTTCGATCCGGCGACCGCCGCGGCCGGCGGCCAACGGATCGCTGCCTATGCGGACGCGGCCCGGCACGGCCCCGTGCAGCGCGTCGATCTGGCCGGCGTCGGCGAGGTGTGGTTGGTCACCGGATGGGCCGAGGTGCGACAGGCCCTGGGCGACCCGCGGCTGCACAAGTTCCCGAGCGGCCCCCGACGCTTGGCCCTCCAGCTGGTGCCCGAGCTCGCGCCCGCGACGGGCCAGCACATGCTCAACATGGACGGGGAGCCCCATGCGCGGCTGCGGCGCCTGGTCACCTCGGCGTTCAGCCGGCACCAGGCCCGGGCATTGGAGTCCCGGGTCGGCGAACTCACCGAGGAGCTGCTCGACGCCATGGCGGGCGCTGCGCCGGACGTCGCGGTCGACCTGATGGAGTGCTTCGCCTATCCCCTGCCGTTGACGGTGATCTTCGAGATCCTCGGCGTGCCGATCGACTGGAGGGATGACATCCACCGCTGTTTCACCTCGGTGTTCGCCGCGTCATTCGCACCGCCCGATGAGTTCATCGCGGCCTTTCAGCGTCTGGTCGAGCTGATCCGCGCGGTGGTGACCCTGCGGCGGGAGGAACCGGGACCGGACCTGCTCAGCTCGCTGATCGCGGTGCGCGAGACCGGCGATCGGTTGTCCGAGGACGAACTCACCTCGATGATCGTGCTGCTGTTGGGCGCCGGGCACGAGACCACCTCGAACCTGATCGGCAACGGGGTGCGGTGCCTGCTGACCCACCCGGAGCAGCTAGCGGCGCTGCGCGCGGATCCGGTGGTGGCAGTCGAGGAGTTGTTGCGCTTCGACCCACCGCTGCAGATGACGTTTCCGCTGCGGGCGAGCTGCGAACTGGACATCGGCGCCACCCGGATCGTCGACGGGGACCTGGTGTTCATCGGCCTGCTGGCCGCGAACCGGGACGGCGACGTGCTGGCCGAGGCCGAGCGACTGAACCTGGCCCGCACGCCCAACCAGCATCTGACGTTCGGTCACGGGGTGCACCACTGTCTGGGCGCCGCCCTCGCCCGCATCGAGGGACGCGTGGCCCTGGTGCGTTTGTTCGATCGCTTCCCCGACCTGCGCCTGGCCGTGGCACCCGAAGCCCTGGAGCGCAATCCGAGCCTGCTGTTCAACGGGCTGGCCGCGTTGCCGGTGTTCCCGGGAGCTCAGGCCCAGAGCTGACCTTCCAGCCGCTCCTCGGCCTCGGCGATCGTCCCGGAGTACGCACCGGTGGACAGGTACTTCCAGCCGCCGTCGGCGACCACGAACGCGATGTCCGCCCGCTCGTTCGCGGCCTGCGACTTGGCCGCCTGGGCCAGCGCCGCGTGCAGGATGGCGCCGGTGGAAATGCCCGCGAAGATGCCCTCCTCCTCGATCAGCTGACGGGTGCGGCGCACCGCGTCCCGCGGACCGACGGAGAACCGGGCGTCGATCAGGGACGCGTCGTAGAGCTCCGGCACGAAGCCCTCTTCCAGGTTCCGCAGGCCGTAGACGAGTTCGCCGTAGCGCGGTTCGGCAGCGACGATCTGCACCTCGGGCTTGTGCTCGCGGAAGAAGCGGCCGACGCCCATCAGCGTCCCGGTGGTGCCCAGCCCGGCGACGAAATGGGTGATCGAGGGCAGGTCCTCGAACAACTCCGCGGCCGTGCCCTCGTAGTGCGCCTGCGCGTTGGCCGGGTTGCCGTACTGGTAGAGCATCACCCAGTCCGGGTGCTCCTCGGCCAGTCGCTTGGCCACCCGCACGGCCTCGTTGGAGCCGCCCGCGGCGGGCGAGGAGACGATCTCCGCGCCGTACATGCCGAGAAGTTGGCGGCGTTCCTCGGAGGTGTTCTCCGGCATCACGCAGACGATGCGGTAGCCGCGTAGCTTGGCCGCCATGGCCAGGGATATTCCGGTGTTGCCGCTGGTCGGTTCCAGGATCGTGCAGCCGGGGCGCAGCAGCCCCTCCTTCTCCGCCTCCACCACCATGCGCAGCGCCGCGCGGTCCTTGATCGACCCGGTGGGGTTGTGGTCCTCGAGCTTGGCCCACAGCCGGACATCCGGCGACAACGACAGCCGCGGCAACCCCACCAGGGGCGTACGACCGACGGAGTCCAGCAGTGAGTCGAAACGCAACGGGTCAGCCGCCGGCCACGGCGGGGAGAACGGTCACGCTGTCCCCGTCCTTGAGCTCGGTCTTGAGCCCGCCGAGGAAGCGCACGTCCTCGTCGTTGAGGTAGACGTTCACGAAACGGCGCAGGCCGTTCTCGTCCACCAAGCGGGCGCGCAGGCCGCCATGGCGGGACTCGAGGTCGTCGAACAGTTCGTCCAGGGTGCCGCCGGCGCCCTCAACGGCCTTCGCGCCGTCGGTGTACTGCCGGAGGATCGTCGGGATTCGGACCTCGATTGCCATGGCTCCTGCTTCGTCGTCGGACGGTTTCTTGTACGGACAACCGCCGGCACCCGGCGGGACATTCCAGCTCAGACTGCGGGTATCACCTTCACCGGCTCCTCGGTGACCTCCCCCTCCACGATCCGGAACGAGCGGAACTCGTGGGTGTCGGGCTCGCGGGTGGACACCAGCACGTAGTGCGCGTCCGGTTCGGAGGCGTAGGAGATGTCGGTGCGCGACGGGTACGCCTCGGTGGCGGTGTGTGAGTGGTAGATCACCACGGGCACCTCGTCCCGGTCGTCCATGTCCCGGTAGAGCGTGAGCAGATCGCGCGAGTCGAATTCGTAGAACGTCGTCGAGCGGGCCGCATTGGCCATCGCGATGAAACGCTCGGGGCGGTCGGACCCGACCGGGCCCGCAACCACACCGCACGCCTCGTCCGGGTGGTCGGCCCGGGCGTGCGCCACGATGGCGTCGACGATCGCCTCGTCAATCTCCAGCACAGGGGCAAGGTTACCGTTGCGTGCGGATCAAACTGTCCTGCAGCCACGTCAGCCACTCATACAGAGCGTAGGCGGGCAGCCGCGGATCGTCGTCGGCCAACGCCGCGATCGCCGCCTCGTAGTCCTCCTCGATCTCCAGCCGGGTGCCCAACGTCAGGCGCAGGTCGTTGAGCGCAACCAACCAGGCCGGTACCCGGGCAGCGGGCACCTGCAACCGCCCGTCCGGACCGATCTGATCCAGCCCGGCCAGCAGCACCGCGATGTTGGCGCGCTTGCCGGCCATCAGGTCGTTCTCGGTGAACCGCCGATACTCCGCGGCCGCGGCCGGGTCATCCGGGTAGGCGTCGGGCAGCAGCCGGGCCAGCGCCGGGTCGTCCGGGGGCACGTCCGAGCCGGGTGAGCCGAACGGGTCGCGCAAGCCGGGCGCGATCTCCTGCGCCGGGCTCGTGGCGGCGGCGTGCGAGTCGAACAACTCCAGCAGGTCGCCGAAGGCCCCGCGAATGACCTCCGCCTCGCCGGGGGCCAGGGTGATCACGACCGATCCGCCGCGTTCCCTCTTGATCCGTCCCGACATCTATTTATCCTGCTGCAACGTGGCCCACAACCCGTAGCCGTGCATGGCCCCCACGTCGCGCTCCATCTCCTCGCGGCTGCCGTTGGACACCACCGCCCGGCCCGCCTGATGCACGTCCATCATCAATTTGGTGGCGTGGTCCTTGGTGTACCCGAAGTAGGCCCGGAAGACGTACGTGACGTAGGACATCAGATTGACCGGGTCGTTCCAGACGATCGTCACCCATGGCGTGTCCGTGTCCGGCCGGATGAGGACCTCTCCCTCCGGCCGTTCGACCTCGGTGGGTGCCACGGACATGCACCCATCGTTGCATCCGAGGCCGGGGGTGGCTCAGGCCTGCTTGACCAACCGGCAGATCTCCGCGGACACCTCGACGGGTTACGCATCCTGATCGACGCTCTGCGCCCGTCAAGATCACGAAAATGCAGGTGAAAAGGCCTTCGGCAAGCTTGTGACGGGTGAGGCGTGCCGCTGCGGAAATTTGTCGGTGCCGCGTCCTACTTTCGGGAAATGAGATTGCTGCACACCTCGGACTGGCATCTGGGGCGCAACCTGCACCGGGCCGATCTGTTCGGCGCGCAGGCCGCGTTCGTCGATCACCTGGTGGAAACCGTGCGCACCGAGCGCGTGGACACCGTGTTGGTCGCCGGGGATGTGTATGACCGGGCGCTGCCCCCGGTAGAGGCGGTCGGGCTGTTCGACGAGGCGCTGCACCGGCTCACCGACGCCGGCGCCCGGGTGGTGCTGATCAGCGGCAATCACGACTCGGCCCGTCGTCTCGGGGTCGGTGCGCGGCTGCTGGACCGGGCCGGCGTGCACCTGCGCACCCGAGTGGACGGCGTCGCCGATCCGGTGCTGGTCGCCGATGAGCACGGTCCGGTGGCGCTGTACCCGCTGCCCTATCTGGAGCCGGCCGCAGTGGCCGCCGAGTTGCCGGGCGGCACGCACACCGCGGTGCTCGGTGCCGCGCTGGACGCGGTGCGGGCCGACCTGGGCGACCGCGGCCCGGTGCGTTCGGTGGTGCTCGCGCACGCGTGGGTGCACGGCGGTGCCGCGTCGGATTCCGAGCGCGACGTCTCGGTGGGCGGGGTGGCGGCGGTGTCCGCGTCGTTGTTCGACGAGTTCGACTACGTGGCCCTGGGCCACCTGCACGGCCCGCAGACGCTGGCCCCGCAGTTGCGCTACAGCGGCTCGCCGCTGGCCTACTCCTTCTCCGAGGCCGGGCACAGCAAAGGCAGCTGGCTGGTGGAGTTGGGCGCGGACGGGCTGGGCCACGTCGTGCAGGTGCCGGCGCCGGCGCCGCGGCGATTGTCCCTGCTACGCGGCTCGTTGACCGAGTTGCTCACCGATCCCGCGCACGCCGCGGTCGAGGGCGATTTCGTGTCTGTGACGTTGACCGACGCCGCACGTCCCGAAGCCGCGATGGACCGGCTGCGCACCCGTTTCCCGCACACGCTGGTGCTCGCCTGGGAACCGGCCGACACCGCCGGGGACCAACGCGGCTACCGGCAGCGGTTGATCGGGCGCACCGACGTGGAACTGGCCGTGGATTTCGTCGCGCACGTGCGCGGCACCGCCGCGGAGCCCGCCGAAACAACGCTGCTCGAGCACGCCTTCGAGGCGGTGCGGCGCGGCGCGGACACCGAGGAATCCGTGACCACCGAACGGGTCGTGGCATGAGGCCGCATCGCCTGCAGGTCACGGCATTCGGTGCCTTCGCCAACACGGCCACCATCGACTTCGACGCCCTCGCCGGCGGCGGCGTGTTCCTGCTGCACGGCGAGACCGGTGCCGGCAAGTCCACCCTGCTCGACGCGTTGGGTTTCGCGCTTTACGGGCGGGTGCCCGGCGAGCGCGGCACCGCCAAACGTTTGCGCTCGGACCATGCCGCTGCCGAGCTGCGCACCGAGGTGACGCTGGAGGCGACGCTGGGCGAGCGGCGGTTGCGCATCACCCGCTCCCCCGAGCAGGCGCGGGCGAAGAAGCGCGGCACCGGCACCACCACCGAACAGGCCAAGGTGCACCTGGAGGAGTGGACGGGGGCGGGATGGACGTCGCTGTCCAGCCGGGTCGGCGAGGCCGACCAGGAGATCGCGGACCGCCTCGGCATGTCCGCCGAGCAGTTCTTCCAGGTGATCCTGCTGCCGCAGGGCGAGTTCGCCGGCTTCCTGCGCGCCGACGCGGAGAGGCGCGGGGAGTTGCTGGAGAAACTGTTCGACGCCGGCCGGTTCGGCAAGGTCGAGGACTGGTTGGCGGCCCGCCGCCGCGAGGCCAATGCGGACTGCGAACGGCACCGTGACGCCATCGAGGTGCAGGCCGCGTTGGTCGCGCAGCTCGCCGAGATCGACCCGCCTGCCGACGTGCCCGAGGTCGTCTGGGGCACTGACTTGATCTGGCAGCACCGAGCCGCGGTGGACAACGCGCAACGGGCGCTCGGCGCGGCCGCGACCACCGTGGCGACCGCGCGTGGTCGGGCCGAGGCCACTCGGAATCTGGCGGGCCGTCAGCAACGCCGACGAGAGGTGCTGGCCCGCGCGGCGGACCTGGCCCGGGGCGCCGACACCGTCGCCGGCCTGGTGGCCGAGGAACAACAGGCGAACGCGGCGATCGGGTTGGCGCCCTTGCTGGACGCGGCGGCTACCGCGGCCGCTGCGGTGACCGGGGCCAGGGCGGCGGTGTCCGCGGCCGATGCGCAACTGTCCGCCGCGGACCGGATTGTGGCGCATTCGTTGGCCGAATTACGCGCCGCGGCCGGCGCCCACGAACGCCGGCGCGGCCGGCTGACCGAATTGCAGAGCCTGCTCGACAGCGCGATCACCGACGAGGCGGCCGGGGCGGCAGCGCAGCAGACCGCGGTGGCCGCCCGCTCCGACGCAGCGGCGGCAGCCGCGCACATCCAGTCGTTGACCGTGGCGCGGACCGGCCGGGTGGAACAGCGCGACGCCGCCCGGCTGGCCGTCACGGACCTTCCGCGCTGGACCCGGATCGCCGCGCTGTTCGCCGACGCCGCGACCGCGCAGGCGCATGAAAGAGCCGCGCGCATCGTGGTGGAGCAGCTGCGCGGGCAGCACCTGGATGCCCGCGAGCGCTGGCAGAACCAGGCCGCCGTGCACCTGGAGATCCGTCGGGCCCGGTTCGATTCGATGGTCGCGGAGTTGGCCGCGAGGCTGACCGACGGCGACCCGTGCCCGGTGTGCGGCTCGTGCGACCACCCGGTCACCGCAGCGCTGAACGTGGACCGGGTCGGCGTCGCCCCCTCGAGCGTCAGCGAGAGAGGCCTCTCTTCGGAGGAGGAACGGGCCGCTGCGGCCGCGGAGGCGGGCCGGGAGCAGGCCGAGCGGATCGGTCGGGAGCTCGCCGCGGCCACCGCCACCGCCGATGGGCAGGCGACGCGACTGGCCGACCTGGTGGCCGCGCTGGGCACAGAACTCGACGTGCTGCCCGAGGATCTGCCGGGCGCGGCTGGTGCCGCGGCGACGGAGCGGGACCGGCTGCGCGCCCGCGGGGTCGGGCTGGAGGAACTGGAGAGCGAGGTCGACGAGTTGGACGCGACGTTGGCCGCTGCGGTCGCCGAACGCGCCGAGGCCGAACAGGTCGCCGCCTCTGCGGTGCGCGAGGCCGGGGTGCACCTGAGCCGGGCAGCGGCCGCGCGCGCCAAGCTGGTCGAGCACCTCGACGGCGCCCCGGACGTGCCCACCGCCTCGGCGGCCGCGGAGGCCGCGGCGGTGGCGTGTACCGCGGCCGCGGACGCGCGCGCCGAGCTGACCCGGGCGCTGGCCGACCACGACCACGCCACCACCCGGGCCACCGTGGTCGCGGTGGAGGCCGGGTTCGCCGAGCTCACCGCCGCCGCTGCCGCGGTGCGCGACGAGGCGTGGCGGGCGGCTACCGCCGGGCGAATCCGGGAGCACCGCGAGGCACTCGCGGTTACCCAGACACAGCTGGCCGACCCGGAGCTGGACGTGGCGATCAACCCTCCGGCCGATGTCGAGGGCGCGCAGACCGCCGCCGAGCAGGCCGCCGCCGACCATGAGCGGGCGGTCGCCGGGCTGGCCCATGCCAAGCGCCAGGTGCACGCGCTGGAGCAGAAAGTACCGGCGCTGACCGCGCTGCTGCAGGCGGTGCCGGCGCTCGAGGAGCGGGCCGCAGTGGTCCGCGGCCTGGCGGATCTGACGGCCGGTCAGGGTGCCAACACCAAGCGCATGACGCTGTCCGCGTTCGTGCTCGCCGCGCGGTTGGAGGAGATCGCCGCAGTGGCCGGGCAGCGGCTGCTGCGGATGACCGGCGGGCGCTACTCATTGGTGCACACCGACGCCGGCAGGGGCGCCAAGCGCGCCGGGCTGGGCTTGCTGGCCCGGGACAACTGGACCGGGGTGGACCGCGACACCGCCACCCTGTCCGGCGGCGAGACCTTCCTGGCCAGTCTCGCGTTGGCGCTGGGCCTGGCCGACGTGGTGTGCGCCGAATCCGGCGGCACCCGACTGGATTCGTTGTTCGTCGACGAGGGCTTCGGCAGCCTGGACGAGGCGACCCTGGACGAGGTCATGGACACCCTCGACGGACTGCGTGAGGGCGGCCGCTTGGTCGGCATCGTCAGCCACGTCGCCGAACTACGCCAACGCATCCCGACCCGCGTCCACGTGCGCAAGCACGAGACCGGCAGCAGCCTGGAACTAACCGCCTAACCCCGTTACGTCCGAAGAACAGTGTCCGGGTACCCACACTTCTTCGGACGCAAGGCGTTTCAGAGGTTGCCGCGGAGTTCTTGTTCGCGCTCGATCGCCTCGAAGAGGGCCTTGAAGTTGCCCTTGCCGAAGCCCGCGGAGCCGTGCCGCTCGATCAGCTCGAAGAACACCGTGGGGCGGTCCTGCGCGGGGCGGGTGAAGATCTGCAGCAGGTAGCCGTCCTCGTCGCGGTCGACCAGGATGCCGCGGGCCTGTAGCTCCTCCACCGGCACCCGCACCGCGCCGATGCGCGCGCGTAATTCGGGGTCGGAGTAGTAGCCGGCCGGAGTGGCCAGGAACTCCACGCCCGCCGCGCGCATGGCGTCCACCGAGGCGAGGATGTCGGGCGTGCTCAGCGCGATGTGTTGCACACCGGGGCCGCCGTAGAAGTCCAGGAACTCATCGATCTGCGAGCGCTTCTTGCCCATCGCGGGCTCGTTGAGCGGGAACTTCACCTTGCGCGAGCCGTCCGCGACCACCTTGGACATCAGCGCGGAGTATTCGGTGGCGATGTCCTCACCGACGAACTCGGCCATGTTGGTGAAACCCATGACGCGGCGGTAGAACTCGACCCAGTCCTCCATCCGGCCCAGTTCCACGTTGCCGACCACGTGGTCCACGGCGGTGAACATTGCCGGGCCGTCGGTGACGATCGGGTCGTGGGCGACGAAGCCGGGCAGGAAGGGCCCGACGTACCCGGCGCGGTCGATCAGGGTGTGCCGGGTCTCCCCGTAGGTGCCGATCACCGCGCTGATCACCCGGCCGTACTCGTCCTCGCTGACCGTCGGGGCGACGATGCCGACCGCGCCGCGAGCGGTGGCCACCGCGTAGGCGCGGTGCACGTCGGGCACCTCCAGCGCGATGTCCCGCACGCCGTCGCCGTGCTCCGCGATATGCCGGGCGACGTCGGTGCCCGGCCGCAGCGCGCCCGCGATCACGAATCGCGCGGTGCCGCTCTCCATGACGTACTCGGCGAGGTCGCGGTACCCCTGCTCGGGACCGCGGTAGGCGACGCAGGTCATGCCGTAGGCCGACGCGTAGTAGTGCGCGGCCTGGCGGGCGTTGCCGACCTCGAAGCGCAGGTGATCCAGACCGGTGAGCTCGAAGACGTCCGGGGCCTCGGCGCTGCCACGCGGGCGGGTGATCTCGTCAACGTGCGGACGGGTCTTCATGGCGATGACCTCCGGAGGGATCCTTGCCGCGAGCATCCTCCGGGTGGCACAGACTGTGCAATAAGATCTCGAAATGCTGGGCAACTTGCACAGTCTAGAGACGCCAGTCGCCCAATTTCTGTGCAGAATGGATGTCCCCGAGGTTACGGAGTCCCCGTGCCGGTCGACGACCTGGACGCCCGCTTGCTCGAGGAGATGGCCGCCGAGCCGCGCATCGGGGTCTTGGAGAGCTCGCGCCGCCTCGGCGTCGCCCGCGGCACCGTGCAGGCCCGGCTTGATCGCCTGGAACGCGCGGGCATCGTCACCGGCTGGGGCCCGGACCTGGACCCGGTGGCGCTCGGCTACCCGGTCTCCGCGTTCGTGATGCTGCAAATCGTGCAGGGCCGCGGCCACGATGCGGTGGCCGCCCACCTGGCCGGGATCCCCGAGGTACTCGAGGCGCACACGATCTCCGGCGACGCCGACATGATGTGCCGCATCGTGGCCCGCTCCAACGCCGACCTGCAACGCGTGCTGGATCTGGTGCTGGCCGAGGGCTCCATCCGCCGCAGTGCCACCACCATCGCCCTGGCCAACCGCATCCCCCACCGCGTCCTCCCCCTGCTGGCGGCGACCGCCCGGCGCCGCAACGCATGACATGCGCAGAACGTTCTTGTCGCGCGTCTGGACGCATGACAAGCACCCTTTGTGCATGTCATGCGCAAGGGCAAGATCACCTGACGAGGCGTCACGCCAGGCGCTGGCGCAGGGCGGCGATGCGGCGGCGCAGGTCGTCGACGCCGGCCTGACCGACGGGCGGGCCGCCGGTCTCCCGGCGCAACTCGGCGTGAATCGCGGCGTGGGAGGCGCCGCTGCGGTGGTGCCAGGAGCCGACCAGGGTGTGCAGTTCGCGGCGCAGCGCGGAGCGTTCGGCGTGGGTCACCACCGGCCGCAGCGCGGCCGGTTGCGGCGGGGCGTCGGTACCGCGTCGACGGTTGGCAGCCCGCAGTTGCGCGGCCTGACGGCGCCGCAGCAACTCGGCGATTTGATCGGTGTCGAGCAACCCCGGCAGGCCGATGTAGTCCTGCTCCTCACGGCTACCCGGTTCGGCGGGTAGGCCGTACTCGGCGCCGCCGAACATCACCCGGTCGAAGCTCGCCACCGAACCCAGCGCGGTGAACTCGCCCATCCCGTCGGGACCGTCCTCGGCCCGGTTGGCCGCGGCCAACAGCTCGTCCTCGGGGGCGAACAAATCATCGCCCGGCTTGCACCGATCGCCCAATACGTGATCCCGCGTCACTTCCATTTCCGCGGCATGCTTGAGCAGCGGTGCCACCGTTGGCAGGAACACCGAGGCGAGCTCCCCGCGCCGCCGGGCCCGCACGAACCGCCCCACTGCCTGGGCGAAGAACAACGGCGTGGACGCATTGGTGGCGTAGACCCCGACCGCCAACCGCGGGATGTCCACGCCCTCGGAGACCATGCGCACCGCGACCAGCCACCGGTCGTCACTGTCGGAGAACGCGCCGATCCGGGCACTGGCGCCGGAGTCGTCGGAGAGCACCACGGTGGGCTTGGTGCCGGTCAACTCGTGCAGCAGCCGGGCGTAGGCACGGGCGGCGTTCTGGTCGGTGGCGATCACCATCGCGCCGGCATCGGGGACGTGTCGACGCACCTCGGACAGGCGCTGATCGGCGGCGCGCAGCACCGTGGGGATCCAGTCGCCGCCGGCGTCCAGCGCGGTACGCCAGGCCTGGTTGGTCGCCTCCCCGGTCAATGGTTCGCCGAGGGCCGCGGCCAGTTCGTCGCCGGCCCGGGTGCGCCAGCGCATCTGCCCGGCGTAGGCCAGGAACACCACCGGGCGCACCACCGCGTCGGCCAGTGCCTCACCGTAGCCGTAGATGTGATCGGCGACGCTGCGCGGCACCCCGTCGGACCCGGCCGCGTAGCTGACGAACGGGATCGGGTTCACATCGGACCGGAACGGCGTGCCGGTCAGCGAGAGCCGGCGCGCCGCCGGACCGAAGGCCTCGAAGATCGCCTCGCCCCAACTGCGGCTGTCCCCGGCGTGGTGCACCTCGTCGAGGATGACCAAGGTCGGGCGGGCCTCGGTGCGGTTGCGGTGCAGTATCGGGTGCGCAGCGACGCCGGCGTAGGTGACCGCCACGCCGCTGAAACCCTTGGCGGTTTTCCCGTCCGCGTTGCGGAACTCCGGGTCGATCCGGATGCCGATGCGTTCCGCGGCACCGGCCCATTGGGTCTTGAGGTGCTCGGTGGGCGCGACGATGGTGACGGCCCGGATCACCTTTGCATTCAGCAGTTCGCTCGCCACCCGCAGCGCGAAGGTGGTCTTGCCGGCGCCCGGCGTGGCCACCGCCAGGAAGTCCCGCGGGTGGCGCGCCAGGTAGCTCGCCAGTGCGTCGGATTGCCAGGCACGCAACTTCTCCGCGGTGCCGTACGGGGACCGATCCGGGAAAGCGGGGTGCAGGTTGGCCGGGTTGCGCAAACTCACGGAGCGACACGCTCCGGACCGGCCAGATGCCAGGGACGCACCGGTAGCTCGGTGACCGCGGCCCCGGTGGCCGCCCGGATCGCGGCAGCAATCGCCGCCGCGGCCGGGCCGACCGGGGTGTCCCACACGCCCTTGACGCCCATCCATGATCCGTCCTGCCCGGCCACGAACAGGTCGGCCAGGCTGGTGCCGGGGGTATCCGCGGTGGTGGGGAACGTCGCGACGTCGCCGAGCACCAACCCGAGGCCGCTGGTGCTGCCCCCGTCGAGCACGGCGAGCAGCTGGGTCAGGTTCACCACGCGCCCGACGTCCACCGACCCCACCAGTTCCACCACCCGGACCGAGCCCAGGTCGACGTCCACGTCCACCACCGCACGGTGGGCGGCGAAGCCGAACCCGGCGAACGCCACGCCCTGCCCCGCCGGATCGAGCACCTCGGTCCGCGGCGGGTGGTAGGTCGCGGTCTGCTCGATACTGCGCCCGGCGAGCACAGTGACCAACTCGATGTCCAACAGCCCGTCATAGGACCGGATGCGCCCGCCACGCACGCTGAACAAATCCGCGGAGACGCCCTGCGCCTCGGCCAGCTCGGCGCACAACGCGGCCGCGATCGCGGTGCAGGCGGTGAACACCGCACCGCCGGCCACCCAGGTCAACCGGCTGTGCGCGGCAGGCCCGGCCGACGGGGCGTCGGAATCCGCCGGGACCAGTTCCACCTCGGCCGGCCCGAGCACCTCGCGCACGATCTGCATCGCGATGGTGAGAAAGCCCTGCCCGTGCTCCGCCGCGTCGCAGCTGATGGTGGCCACCCCGTCGGTCAGCCGAACGGTGGCGGTGGCCGGGTGGTCCTGGCCCTCACCGGGCAACAACGGGGTCAGCCCGATCGCGTGCCCGACGCCACGGCGCACGGTCGTGCTGGTGGCGGTGCCGACCGCACCGCCGGGCAGATCCTCGGCGGCGGTGGCCCGTCGTCGACCGGGCAACGGGGCCTCGGCGACGGTGGCCAGCAGCGGCGCCGTGGGAAGAACGCCGGTCACCAGTTGACCGGTGGGCAACGGGTCCGTGGCATCCAACGCATTCCTCAGCCGCAGTTGCACCGGGTCGGCGCCCAGCGCTGCCGCCACCCTGTCGAGCTGGGCCTCGACGGCTATGCACCCGGCGGCCGCGGCGAAGCCGCGCAATGTCCCCGGTGGGGCGGTATTGGTGCGCCACGCGACCGCATCCAAGTCCACCGAGCCGACCCGGTAGGGCCCCGCCGCCACGGCGCACAGCCGGGCCAGCTCGTCGCCGGTGAGGCCCGCGTAGGCGCCGCCGTCCAGCCACAACCGTGCCTGCACGGCGACCAGCGTGCCGTCGGCGGCCGCGTGGTGCCGGTACCGGGCGCGCAGCGCGGGACCGCTCGGCGCCCCGCGGCTGCCACCCCGGTCGCTCACCCGCACCGGTCGATTCAGCCGCAGCGCAAGCAGCCCGGCGAGCACCCCGGCGGACAGCTCGGGGTCCGGCGGGCCGGGCGCGATCGCCGGCACCAACCGGATCTGATCCGGTGTCAGATCCAAGCAGAGCGCGATCTGGTCACGGTCGGCCCGGGTCCAGCCGGACACCGTGATCAGGTCCAGGCCACGCTCGGTGGGGATGGCGACCGCGGCGGGTGGCCCCGCCGGCGACGCCGGCCGACCGATGGCGAACTCCTGCTCGACCACCACGTCCGCGCCCGGCACCGGGCGCGCCGGGACGTCCCAGTCGACATCGGGCAGCTCCGGCCCGCGGCGCACCCGCAACGCCCGGATCACGTTGCCGTCCGGGTGCACCGGCGCACCGAACTCGGCGGCGGAGGAATCCAGCACCGCCTCGGCCGCCCGGTAGTCCACCCGCACTGCCGCGGCCGCGCGGCGGGCGACCGCCGGGTCGTCGGCGGCCAACACCGCGACCGGTTCGCCTTCGTGGCGCACCACGCCCGCGGCCAGCACCGGTCGATCGGCGCGGGCGCTGCCGTATCCCAGCGAGCCGGGCAGGTCCGCAGCGGTCAACACGGCGTGCACACCGGGGAACATCAGCGCCTCGGTGGCGTCCACCGCGACCAGCGCGGCGGACGGACGATCGGCCCGCACCAGTACCGCGTGCACCAGGCCGGGCAGCATCAGGTCTGCGGGGTAGGGCGCAGCGCCGACACCCTTGGCCACCGCATCCGGACGCAGCGGGTTGTCCCCCACCCCGCCGGGGATCAGCTCACCCATCGACAGCCTCGCTGCGCGCCCGCGCCACTGCCCGTACCCCCGCCACCAGCCGTCCGTACCCGCCGCAGCGGCACACCACGCCGGACAGACCGGCCCGGATTGCGGCGTCGGACGGATCCGGGTCGGCGGCCAGCAGTGCCCCCGTTGCGATCAACGCACCCGGGATGCACGCACCGCACTGCACGGCGCCGACCCGGGCAAATGCCTCGGCGATCTCGCTGGGTCGGCCCCGGCCCAGCCCGGCGGCGGTGGTCACCGCGCGACCGCTGGCGCTGATCGCCAAGGTCAGGCAGGCCAGCCGCTGCTGTTCGTCCACCAGCACTGCGCACGCCCCGCACTGTCCGGTGCCGCAACCGTCCTTGGCCGAGGTCAGACCGAGGCGTTCACGCAGCACATACAGCAGGCTCTCGGTGACCTGCGCCTGCTCGACGGGGTGGGCACGGCCGTCGACGTCGAGTACGTACGAGGGCAGCGGCTCAGTCATCGCCGACCATCCGGGCCAGCAGTCGCTGCGCGCAGATCTGCGCGGCGTGCTGGACGTAGTCGATGTGCCCGGTGGCGGCGGCCCTGGCCGCGTCGCCGACCGCGCTGCCGAACGCCGTCACCGTCTCCGATGCGATGTTCCGTCCCAGCCGGGACAGTTCCGCGGCGATCAGCGCTTCCGCCGCCGCGGCGCGCACCGGGACCCGCCCGCCCGCACACAGCGCGACGCGGATCTCCGGCAGATGCGCGTCGCGAGCCAGGGCCAGGGTCAGCACTGCCCGGCCGGGCACGGTCAAGCGGGCGAATCGGGTGTCCGCGGGCATCCGGTCGATGCGCAGCCCGGCGACCAGCTCACCCGGCCGCAGGTCGGGGCGGCCGGTGTCGAGGACGGTGGACAGGAAATGTTCGACGGTGGTCTCCCGCCGCCCGGCCCCGGATTCCAGCACCACCACGGCCTGCACCGCCACCAGCACCGGCAGCAGGTCACCGCCCGCGGCGGAGACCAGATTCCCGCCGACGGTCGCGGCGTTGCGCACACCCGGCGGCCCGATTACCGCGGCAGCCCTGGCCAGCGCAGGCAACACCGTGTCCAATCCGGCCAGCTCGGTGCAGGTCAGCCCGGCGCCGAGGAAAAGTCCGCCCTCCGCCATACGGCCCGCGCCGTGCAGCACTTGCAGCCGATCCAGCGACAGCAGGCGATCGGCTTGAATCCGGCCGTCGTGCAGCGCGGGCAGCAGGTCGGTGCCCCCGGCCACGATCAACCGATCCGGTTCGGCCGCCAACAACCTGACCGCCTCGGCCACGCCGAGGGGCGCTTCAATCACGAGAGGCATTTAGTGGGCGCGCAGCGACCGGCGGATCTGATGGGTGGTCAGGAGTCCTGACCGCCCTTGTCATCACTCGGCGGGATGCCGTCGAAGATTTCCTTGCACTCCGGGCACACCGGGTACTTCTGCGGGTCGCGGCTGGGTACCCAGACCTTGCCGCACAACGCCTGCAGCGGGGTGCCCTCCACCATGGCCGCGGTCAGCTTGTTGCGCACCACATAATGCGAGAAGCGGTCGTGGTCGCCGTCACCGGTGGAAGTGCGCAGCTCCTCCTCGGTGATGGTGCTCAGGCCGCCGGCGGGCTCGGGGTACGAGGTCATCGGATCCTCCGGGGTGAGCTTGACGCGGACGGCCCCAGTCTACGGACGTACCCGGGAGCTCAGTTCTGCGTCGGGTCCTCGGGCCGGGTGGATACGAACGCTTGTTCACCCGGTTGCCGTCGCCACACCCGGCTCCACAGCTTGTCCGGGTCCGTGCAGAACGCGTCGCCGGGTTCGGAGTCGACCACGATCCAGGCGCCGCCGGCCAGTTCGGCGTCCAGCTGGTTCGGACCCCAGCCGGCGTAGCCCG
The DNA here is from genome assembly GCA_036493475.1 of Sporichthyaceae bacterium. Classification (NCBI taxonomy): domain Bacteria; kingdom Bacillati; phylum Actinomycetota; class Actinomycetes; order Sporichthyales; family Sporichthyaceae; species Sporichthyaceae bacterium. Next base: position 83,299 of record DASXPS010000093.1, read on the forward strand.
CGTACACCCGCAGTTCCCGCAACGCCGGGCCGAGGTTTTCGGTGCCTGCGTCCAGGTCGATCATCCCGATGGTGCCGACCACCCCGCGCCAGCCGACCGGGCCGGCTGCTGCGTCCACCGGCACCGCGGCCAGGGTGGCCAGCGCCAACGCCGAGTCCAACCCGACCGGGCCGCCCTGGAACAACACCGACGGCGGTCCGGTGAGGCCCGCCCAGGACGGCAGCGCCTCGGCCACCGCCATGGCGGTCGGCCGGTTCAGTACCACGCCCAGGGTGCCGGTGCTGTCGTGGTCGAGCAGCAGCACAACCGTGCGGCTGAAGTTCGGATCGGCCAACCCGCCGGTCGCGATCAGCAACCGACCCGCCGCCGGACCGAGAACCATCGCAGGAGTGTGCCAGACGCGGGAGGTCGCAGGCTCAGGTCCGGTCCCGCCGGCGTTTTGCGGCGTACATGGAACGGTCCGCGTCCCCCAACAAATGGTCTGGATCCAGCCGATTGTCGGTGCCGATCTGCTGCCCGACGCTGACCCGAACCGGCACCGCGGTGCCGTCCGGGGCGATCAATTCCGGCGCACTCTCCACGGCAAGGGTGAGGCGGGCGGCCATCGATTCTGCGTCCGCACCCGCCCGCAGGTTGCACACCACCACGAACTCGTCACCGCCGAACCGGGCCACCGTGTCGCCGCTGCGCAACTGGCCGACCAGCCGCTGCGCGACGGTGACCAGCATCCGGTCGCCAAAGCCGTGCCCGTGTTGGTCATTGATCGACTTGAGCCCGTCCACGTCGCAGAACAACACGACGACCACCCCACCGTCGCGGTCCCGCTGCGCGATGGCCTGGGTGAGCCGGTCATCGAGCAGGGCCCGGTTGGCCAGCCCGGTCAGCGGGTCGTGCAGGGCGAGTTGGATCAGCCGGGCGTCCTCGTCGCGGCGCGCGCCGATGTCCTCGTAGGTGGCCACCACGTAGTCCGGCAGGCCGGCCGCGTCCCGCACCAGGCTGGTGCGTCGCCGCACCCAGACCACGTGCCCGTCGCGGTGCCGGTAGCGCTGATCCAGCGTTACCTCGGCGGTGGGGTCGCCGGCCATGGCGGGGTCGTCCGCGCGGCGCAACGCCGGAGGTGGCGCGGCGAGCAACTCCTCGGCGGGCGCGCCCAACATCTGGGCCAACACCCGGTTCATGCGGAACCAACGCCCGGTCAGATCGAGTAGCGCCATACCGATCGGCGCGGCCTCGAACGCCGCGGCGAGAAACCCGTCGGGAATCTCGGGATCAGTCAATGACGTCGCCTTTTCTGCCTTTCACCCTGGCGCAACTATTGTGCGGGCCGACCGCCAAGATCGTCACCGGTAGAGATCAAACTCGGGTCACAACGCTCAGCCCAGGCGGGGACGCAGGGCTTCCAGCGCATCGATGACCGCCTTGGTGACCTCCTCGACCGAGCAGGAACCGTCCACGCTGACCAGTTCCTCGCGCTCGGCGTAGTAGTCCAGCATCGGCCTGGTCTTGGTGTCGTAGACGTCCAGCCGGTGCGCGATGACCTCGGCGTTGTCGTCACTGCGGCCGCTCTGCGCGCCGCGCTCCAGCAGCCGGCGCATGAGCTCGTCGCGGGGC
>DASXPS010000094.1 GCA_036493475.1 Sporichthyaceae bacterium
GTGCAATATCCGAGTCCTGAGTGGAGTCTCGTGGTATTATAGCGGAGCTCGATGTACTGGGCGATGTCGGCCCGCTGCCGTGTCGGGTAGACCGTGCGGTGCACGCGTTCGTTCTTCAGTGTAGCGAAGAACGATTCCGCCATAGCGTTATCATAGCATTATCCGGCTAATGATCTTGCTTCCCGCGGTTTGGCCGGTTAACGCGCTTCAGCGTTTGCGCACGGTGAGGTGTCGGAGTTGTTCTTCGTGTTTGCGGACCCGGTCGGCGATGGCGTCGATGGTGGTGCGCAGGGTGGCGATCTCGTCGGTGAGGCCGGTGAGGGTCCCGCTGGTAGCGGCGCGGTGTCGGTGTTGGTCGATGACCGCGCGCAGGGTGGGGTCGCGGTAGAGGGTGGTGCGGCCGATGCCGGCGGCGGCGGCGACGGCGACGGCGGTGACCCGTTGGCCGTTGTGGTGGAGTTGCGCGCAGGCGCGCTCGACCCGGTTGAGGGCGTTGGTGCTGGTCATCCGGTGTGGGCCTCGCTGATCAGGGTGTCGAGTTGGGTGATGAGGCGGCGGTGTCGTTCGGCTTCGGTGATCCAGCCGCGTTTCTCGGCGTCGGCGGCGAGTGCTTCGGCGTCGACGCGCTGCGCGGCGAGGACGGGCAGCGAGCTGGGTTCGGCATGGAAGCTGGGGCAGTGTTCGCAGATGTTGGCGTAGGTGCAGGCGCCTTGGGCCGGTGCGCGCAGGCAGAACCCGCCGGCCAGCCGGGATTTGAGCAGCGGGGTGTCTTTCCAGTCGGCTCCGCCGGTGATGTCGGCCAACGGCAGGTTGATCCTGCCGGTCACCGGCGTGCGGGCCTGCTGTTTGGCCAAGTCGAGGGCGCGTTCGTATTCGGCGCGGACGGTGGTGTCGAACAACCGGCCGTAGCGCAGGCTCATCTCGGCGGACATGTGTCCGAGCAGCGCCATCAGCGCCTGCAACGAGACCCCGGCGTTGACCAGGGCGGTGGCGTAGGTGTGGCGCAGCTGGTGCGGGGTGATGTGGTCGAGCCCGGCGGCCTTGGCGGCCCGGTCGAGCTCGGCGCGGACCGCGTTCTGTGACAGCCGTCGTCCGTGGTGGGTGAACAGGAACTGCGCGGGCCGCCGGTAGCGGGGGTGCGGCATCGGGCGCCCGTGGCTGCGGATCTCGGTGATCTGGTCGATCAGCCCGAGGATCTCGGTGTCGAGCGGGACCATCCGCTCGGTGTCGAGCTTGCCGAGCGGGACCTTCAGCCAGCTGCCGTGACCGGGTAGTTCGTGCACGCAGTCCAGCTCGAGGTCGAGCAGCTCCCCGATCCGCAGCCCGCAGGATCGTTGCAGTTGCAGCGCGGCCGCGGCCAGTGCATTCCCGGGATGTTCGACCAGCACCTGGGTGAGCCGGCGGTCGACGTCGACGGGCAGGTAGCGGGGCAGCACCTGCGGGAGCTTGGGGATGTCGTCGCGGAAGACGAGCTTGCGCGGTGGCGCTTCCGGCCAGCCCCACTCGGTGATGTCGGTCAAGAACCCGGCCAGCGCGAGCACGCGGCGGGATCGGTCCGCGACGGTGATCAGCTCGTCGTTCTTGGAGTTCACCGCGTCGACCAACCAGGTCAGGTAGGGCTCGATGTGGGTGCGCCGGTCGAGATGGGCGATCGAGTCCAGTCCGGGATCGACGTGGGCGAGGAACACCCCGAAGTGCTTGAGCCGGGTCGCGATCGCCGACACGGTCTTGGGCTGGCAGGTCGCCCGCTTGCGTTCCAGGTAGGCGATCAGCGTGGCGCGGATGGGCGGGCGGACCTCGGCCAGCCGTTCGACGAACGGGACCGGCCCGCCCGACCGGGGCAGCTGGTCGAGGATCCCGAGGTGGAACAGCACCCGCTGGGCGTTGCTGAGCGCCGCCAGGTAGTGGTGGTGACCCTTGCCGGTCCGCTCGTGGCGGTCGTGGCAGGCCGCGGTGAACGTCTCCAGGTCGAGGATGGTCAGCTGGTCCAGGCGCCGCCCGGTCTGGATGAGCAGCCGGGCCGGCACCTGCGAGCCGGTGGCGAAACGGACCCGCTCGGTGAACCCCAGCTCGGCGGCCGCGGTCATGAACCGCTCCAGATCTGCGCCGAGCGGGGAATCGTTGATCTCCCGCCAGAGGCTGGAGAGCTTGCGTTCCAGCAGGTAGTCATACCCGGGTTGGAGCACCCGGTGCAGCATCAGAAACGTGATGATCGGGCGGGTGGCCGACCCGGCGGCCAACCGGGCCGTCAGCGGCTGCTCGGCCCACCGGCGCGGGTCCGGCCAGCGGCGGAAGAACACCCGTGCCGCCTGCCAGTACGCGGTGTTGCCGCGTCCGCTGCGCGCCAGGTAGTCCAGGTAGGCGGCGCGCAGGGCAGCGCCGGGACGGTCACCGGGCGCGCATGCGGTCACGGGCGGCATCGAACTCGGCTTTCACATGGGCGGGAGCGAGATGGATGTAGCGGGCGGTGGTGTCGACGTGGGCGTGGCCGAGCAGCGCCTGCATCACCGCAAGGTCGACCCCGGCCTCGGCCAGGGCGGTGCCGAAACTATGGCGCAGCGCGTGCGGATGCCCGCCGACGATCCCGGTGAGCCCGCGGTGATAGCGGAAGATCGTGCGCAGCCCCGCCGCGGTCAGCGGCCGGCCCCGGTTGGGGCCCTTGGCCACCACGAACAGCCGGTCGCTGGCCGATTCGGGCCGTTCGGCCAGCAGATAGACCTGGATCACCGAGGCGACGTCGGCGTCGAGCGGGACCCGCCGTTCCCGCTCACCCTTGCCGAGCACCTTCAGCCACCGGCCCCCGATGTCGACATCGACGACGTCGAGGCCCAGCACTTCCGCCGAGCGCAGCCCGCAGTAGAGCATCAGCCCAGCGATCGCGCGGTCCCGCCAGGTTCGGAAGCTGGCCAGCAGCTCGGCCGCCTCGGCCTGAGACAACGCCGCGGGCAACCGGCGCGGCTCGCGGAGCCGCAGCGAGGAGCGGTTCTTCGGTCGGCGGACGGTGTGCGCGAGCATCCCGCTGCGCTCCCCGGACACCCGCCAGCGGGCCTCGCGGCCCTTCGGGACGGGATTGGCGGCGTCGGGGTCGCGCATCGCGACGAACGTGAACAGCCCGGAGATCGCGGCCAGCCGCCGGTTGATCGTCGTGGCGGCGTACTGATCGGCACGTCGCCCCGACAGTCGCAGCACATTCGGGCCCGCCCGACCCGGGATCGTGGCCTCCCGGCAGGCCCGCAGGAACCGCAGCAGCACCTCCGTAGTCACCGCCGTCAGCGACTGCCCCTCCGCGATCAGCCAGCGACAGAACGCCAACAGGTCATAGCCGTAGGCGCGCACGGTCTTCGGCGAGTAGTTCCGGTCGGCCAGATACGCCAGATACTCATCGACCAACCCGAACCGATCCGCGCCCGGACCGGCCAACGCCCAGGCGCCATCTCTTTGTTCAAGCCGCAGACCCGACCCGCTGATCACGGCGAACAGATGTACCAGCAGTGAACCGACTCATACCGCAGGAGTCATCTGACGGCGTGTCGCTGAGCTGGGTCAACCCCGGCATTAGCCGGTTAAGAGGGAGGTCCCCACCGCGCCCATCGACTGCGTGACGCCGAACTCGGCACAGACCTGGGCGAAGGCCTTCGAGCCTTACTCCCGTGATCGCTGTGGAAGATCGCCCCGGCCAGCGATCCGCGGGCGTCGCAGGCGGCGGCCAGGGCATCGACGATCAGGTCGGTGCGCATGTGCTCGGCGACGGCCCACCCGGCCAGCCGCCTGGAGAAGCAGTCGATCACCGTGGCCAGGTACAGGTTCGTCCCGTCGCCGATCGGGAGGTAGGTGATATCCCCGACATAGCGCCGGTTCGGCGCGGGCGCGGTGAAGTCCCGGCCGAACAGGTCGGGCACACG